>JAFWWX010000016.1 GCA_017517985.1 Clostridia bacterium
AGGAAATAACATTTGTGTTCCTGTTGGTGAGGTGACCTTAGGTAGAATGTTCAATGTTTTAGGAGAAACTATTGACGGAGGTAGCCCGATTGATGACCGATGTGAAAAGTGGAACATACACAGAAATGCTCCTGATTTTGACGAGCAAAGTCCAGCAGTTGAAATACTCGAAACAGGTATAAAAGTTATTGATTTACTTGAGCCTTATCCAAAAGGAGGTAAAATAGGTCTGTTCGGAGGTGCAGGTGTTGGAAAAACTGTGCTTATTCAGGAGCTTATACATAATGTCGCTATGGAGCATGGCGGATATTCGATTTTTACAGGTGTTGGAGAACGTTCCCGTGAAGGTAATGATTTATGGAAAGAAATGCGTGAGAGTGGTGTAATGGACAAAACCGCACTTGTTTTCGGTCAGATGAACGAAGCACCCGGAGTAAGAATGAGAGTTGCACTTTCAGGTCTTACTATGGCGGAATATTTTAGAGATAGAGAAAACAAGGATGTACTTTTATTTATTGATAATATCTTCCGATTTGTTCAGGCAGGCAGTGAGGTTTCGACGCTTCTCGGACGTATGCCTTCAGCAGTCGGTTATCAGCCTACACTTGCCGAGGAAATGGGTGCTTTGCAGGAGCGTATTACATCCACCCAAAACGGTTCGGTAACTTCTGTTCAGGCAGTTTATGTGCCTGCGGATGATTTAACAGATCCGGCTCCGGCAACAACCTTCTCACACCTTGATGCAACAACGGTTTTAAGCCGAAAGATTGCAGAACAAGGTATATATCCGGCTGTCGACCCTCTTGAATCCACATCAAGAATTCTGGAAGCAAGCATTGTAGGTGAAGAGCATTACAGCATAGCAAGACGTGTTCAGGAAACCTTGCAGAAATACAGTGAGCTTCAGGATATTATTGCAATTTTAGGTATGGAAGAACTAAGTGATGAAGATAAGCTTACAGTAGGACGTGCAAGAAGAATTCAGCGTTTCCTTGCTCAGCCTACACATGTTGCCGAAAAATTCACCGGCATCCCCGGAATTTATGTCCCACTTAAAGAAACCCTTCGAGGATTCAAAGCAATCGTTGATGGTGAAATGGATAGTTACCCTGAAGTGGCATTTTATAATGTGGGAACAATTGATGATGTGGTGAAAAAAGCTGAGCGGATAAAGGCCGGTGAGATATGATGAATACCTTTACACTTAATGTTCTTGCTGCTGAAAAGCCTTTTTTTGAGGGAGATTGCATATCGTTAGTAATTCCCACAAATGACGGTCAGTATGGAATTTTAGCAAAGCACAACAACATGATTGCGGCTATCGTCCCCGGTGTTTTGAAAATAACAACACCTGATGGCACAGAAACTGTTGCGGCTGTGTCCGAAGGGCTTGTAAAGGTTGAAAATAATCAGGTTCTTATATTGGTTGATACGGTAGAGCGCCCTGAGGAAATTGACGAAAACCGTGCAAGAAGATCCGCAGAACAGGCAAAGGAAGCTATCCTGCAGAAAAAGAGTATTCAGGATTATTATGCTGCACAGGCAAAAATGGCAAGAGCAATAGGCAGATTACGAGTAAAAAAATATGGAAAATAAACAAAAACTCTGCATAGGTCAAATTTCATGCAGAGTTTTTGCTAAATAATATCTTTTTAGTTACATCGCTATATTATTTACTATACTAGTTTTGCTTTAGTTGTGTATCTGTTTTTAACCTCGTTTTCCATAACAAGGACATTTTTACAATACATCATTTCTAATAATATCATCATATGTTTCTCGTTTAACGATAACTTTCTTTTCATTACCCTTAACTGCAACAATCGGCGGTCGGGGAATGCGGTTATAATTGCTTGCCATTGAGTAGTTATATGCACCTGTTGCTAAGATTGCAAGTGTGTCGCCAACTTTAATTTCAGGCATCATGATATTTTCCTGAAGTAAATCTCCTGATTCACAGCATTTCCCGGCAATGGTTACGGGTGCAATCGGTTTTGCTCCTGCATTGTTTGCAACAACTGCCGAGTATTTTGCACCATAAAGGATATATCTTGGGTTATCGCCCATGCCTCCGTCTATCGAAACATAGGTTCTGACATTTTTAATTTCTTTTACACCGCCTACGGTATATAAAGTGATTCCGGCAGGTGCAACAATGCTGCGTCCCGGTTCAAATACCAAGTAGGGCAAGTCTATATTTCTTTCCATGGCAACCTCTTTTACTGCTTCGGCTGTCTTTTTGATATATTCTGCAGGAGTAAGAGGGTCGTCAGTGGAATCGTATTTGATACCAAAGCCACCGCCGAGGTTTAATATTTCAATTTTCAAAGATAGCTTGGCCTCGAGGTCGGCTATAAAATTCATCATAACTTTTGCAGCTTCACAAAAAGGCTCAAATTCAAAAATCTGAGAACCTATATGACAGTGAACACCATCAACCTGAATATTAGAAAGTGTTGTTGCATACTTATGAATTTCAAATGCTTCGCCGTTTTCTAAGGCAACACCGAATTTTGAGTCGATTTGCCCGGTCTTTACAAAGTCATGGGTGTGTGCGTCAATGCCCGGTTTGATTCTGAATAGAATTTTCTGAATAATGCCTTTTTCTTTTGCAATATCATTCAATAAGTCAAGCTCGTATTTGTTATCAACAACAATATGACCAACTCCGCAGTGTATAGCAAGTTCTATTTCACTTTGTGTTTTGTTGTTACCATGAAAGAATACCTTGTCCATCGGAAACGCGGCTTTATATAATGTGTAAAGCTCACCGCCGGAAACAACATCCGCACCTAATCCTTCACTTTCTGCAAGCTTTGCCGTGTACATGGTACAAAGAGCCTTGCTCGCAAACAGGATAAGTCCGTTGCCGCTGTAATACTTGTCTATGGCTTCTTTATAATCACGGCAGTTTTTTCGCATTAAGTCTTCGTCAAGCACATACAGAGGAGTGCCGTATTCATTTGCAAGCGCCACTGTGTCGTGAGTTCCAATGGTTAAGTGATTGTTTTCATTTATTGATAAATTATCTGAGTTAAACATGTATTTTCGTCCTTTTATGCGTAAGTTTTTATTATTTCCTCTGCGATTTCTTTTTTTGAAACACATCTGTCCATAGCTTGTTTTTCTATATAACGGTGTGCATCCGTTTCAGTCATTTTCAGTTCGGTAATAAGTAACCACTTTGCTCTGTTTACTATACGGATTTCCTGCATTTTTTCTTCAAGTGACAGAGTTTTCTTTTCAAGCTTTTTCAATCGTTCTCTCGTGGTAGCCATCCAGTCAAGAGCAGTGCTGACAATTGGCTTGGATGTTGGCTTTGACAAAAGATATACGCCGTGAGAAGATACTTTGTCATAAAAAGAATGATAAAGCTCGCTTCTGACCATAATCATAACAACAGATTTTTTGCTGTTGCAAACATCAATGGAAAATCGTATACCGTCCTCGTCAGGAAGAGGAGAGTTTATAATTATAAAATCAAATTCCCGTTCTATCAATGCACGCTTTGCAGCACTGATACTCGCTGCAAAATGCACGGGATGGTATCTGTAATCGGGTAACAATTCTGAAACGGAGGTGTTGAATTTTTCAGCAGCAGATATAAATAGTACGCTGTATACTTGCTCTTTAAAATCCATTTAAATTACCTCCTTCACTAAAATTTCATGTTACTTGCAGTAGATGTTAATAATTGATTCCGGCAGATGCTTTTTTATAAACTCGCTTTTTTGTGCCAGTGCCTTTGCTTCTTCTAAGGTATCGGGAAGCTCCTTGTACTGTCTTGCGGTTGTTTTATCTGCTTTAAAGAAGTTTATTTCGGCAGCAGGTGGCAGGTCAAGTTTGTTTTCAATTCCGTATAGACCTGCATAAATAAGCAGTGCATATGCCAGGTAAGGATTAGTTGTCGGATCTGGTGAACGAAGCTCTGCACGTCTGTATTCACCGCTTGCTGCAGGAATACGGATTAGCTGCGAACGGTTTTCGCCCGACCACGAAATATATTTTGGAGCTTTGGATTGACCAAATCTCAAATAAGACTCTTTCACCGGATTTAAAAATACCGTAAGCTCCTGAATATACTCCATTATTCCGGCAAGCATCTGTGGCAACAAGATATGATTATTATCATTTTTAACTGACATATTTATGTGCAGTCCATTGCCGGCTTTATCGGCAATAGGTTTTGGAGAAAAGTCAGCATACAGTCCGTTTCTTCGTGCTATGGTTTTAACAATTACCTGAAAAGCCATAGCATCATCGGCAGCAGTCAGAGGATCGGAATAACGGAAATCAATTTCATTTTGGCCGGGTCCCTCCTCGTGATGTGAACTTTCCGGATGAATGCCCATCATTTTCATACCAAGACAGATTTCGCGGCGAATGTTTTCGCATCTGTCCTCCGGTACCATATCCATATAGCTTGCGTTGTCATATGGTTCCTTGGTTGGATTACCTTTTTCATCAAGCTTAAAAAGATAAAATTCAAGCTCTGAACCGAAGGAAAACTCAACACCTGATTTATTTGCATCTGCAATAGCTTTTTTTAATATGTTTCGAGTGTCATATTCGCAAATTTCTCCGTTTGGTTTTGTAATGGTACAGAACATACGGATAGCACGACCATTTTCAGGACGCCACGGAATTTGTGCAAGTGTTTCGGGGTCTGGGCGCAAGAATAAATCCGAGTGCGCTTCATCACCGAATCCGCCGACGGAAGAAGCATCAAAAGCGATTCCATATTCAAAAGCACGAGAAAGCTCGCCGGGCATTATGGATATACTTTTTTGTCTGCCGTAGACATCGCAAAAGACAAGGCGTATAAAATTTATATCCTCCTCATTAACATATTGAATAACTTCTTGTGCTGAATACTTCATAACTCAACATTCCTTTCCTAATTCGCAACATACATCTGCTTATATGGATTTTTACTGTCAGGTGTAATGAGCGTAAAATCAGAATTTAAAATTTCACTTTCGTCATATCCGAAATATTTGCAGAATTCTTTTATATATTCTTTGATATCCTGCAAATCCTCATCGGTAGCACATCGTGCGTGAACCTGGCTTGGGAACCTGATTCCGGTGCAGGAGGAGCGGAGAAACATTTTGCCGCCGTGCATTCCTGTTCCGGGAAAGTTGCTGACAATAGGTTTTTCATCATCGGTAAGACCGAGAACGATTATTGTGCCGCCTGCCTGATACTCGCCTAAAAAGCTTCCTGCTTTGCCGCCGATAACGAGTGCCGGTTGTTTTTCTTTATAAGCCTTCATATGAATTCCTGCACGGTATCCTGCGTTGCCTTTTACAAATATTTTTCCGCCACGCATTGCGTAGCCTGCGGCATCACCGATATTTCCGTGAACTATGATTTCACCGTCATTCATTGTATCACCGACTGCATCTTGTGCATTACCCATAACTTCAATGGTTGCACCGTTAAGATATGCACCGAGTGCATTTCCGGGGATGCCGTTTATGGTAATCTTTTTGTCTGACAATCCGGATGCAATGAATCGCTGACCGAGGCATGAAGAAATTTCGCACTCAGCTCCTGCTGATCGTAAAGCTTCATTTAAATTCTTAAAATCGACATTTTTTGCATTTATATTCATATTATATCACACCTCCGAGTTTTTTTCTACGGATTTCAGGAAAAAA
>JAFWWX010000379.1 GCA_017517985.1 Clostridia bacterium
ATGCACTTATTGAAAATAATGTGGAGTTTGCATCACTTTCTCTTGTAATTACGGATGAACAACATAGATTTGGAGTTAAACAGCGGGAAAAGCTGGAGAATAAAATATCTCTTGAAGATGAATTTGATAAAGAGTCTAAACCCCATATGCTTGTAATGAGTGCAACTCCAATTCCAAGAACTCTTGCTATGATGCTGTATGGCGACCTTGATATTACAATAGTATCCGATATGCCACCCGGCAGACAAAAGGTAGATACATTTGCAGTAGGCGAAGAATACAGGGAAAGACTTAATAAGTTTATCGAAAAGCATATTGGTAACGGCAATCAGGTGTATGTTGTATGTCCTCTTGTAAAGGACCCGGAGGAGCAGGATAATGCAATAAGTGAAAAGAATGCACTTAAGAGCGTGGAAAATTTTTGTAAAGAGCTTGAAAATCGATTTCCAAATTACCGCATAGGTCTTATGCATGGAAAGCTGAAGACGAATGATAAAGATAAAGTGATGGAAGAATTTTCAAAAGGTAATATCAACATTCTTGTTTCAACAACTGTAATCGAAGTTGGAGTAAATGTGCCGAATGCTACCCTTATGATTATAGAAAATTCTGAAAGATTTGGTCTTTCACAGCTTCATCAGCTTAGAGGCAGAGTAGGCAGAGGAGACACAAAATCCTATTGCGTGCTTGTATCACCGGCACTTAACGGCAACAGAAAGCAGGCAAACACATCACCGACTGTTTCAAGACTAAATGTCCTTTGCAGTACAAACAATGGTTTTGAAATAGCAGAGCATGACCTTGCTCTGCGTGGTCCGGGAGAATTTTTCGGTGAAAGACAACACGGTGAGCTGAGATTTAAAATTGCTGACCTGGTTGCAGATATGGAGCTTGTTGAAAAGACAAGAGAGCTTGCGAAAAAGCTGTTATCAGTTCAGTAAACGGTCTCTTCGTTAGTATGTTCTTGGTTGATGACAGTTGTATACCAATGATAAAAAACAAACCGGCTGACAAGAAATCAGCCGGTAATTTTATTTGTAGATAAGTGTGTCAAGATAACCTGATATATCAGAAAATTCGTCAAGAGGCAAAGTGCTTTTGAGGTAAAGCGGGTGGTGAGGGTGACCCTTGACACTTCTTTTTCCGCAGGTAAACCACTTTGTACCAAAGGATGAGCCAAGCTCTACCATATCTCGTACACAAAGAGCAAGATAGTCCCTTTTCTCAATAACCGCTCCCCATGCAGCCCAGACCTTCGGAATGGATTTTGAAAGGGAAAGTATGTATCTGAAAGCCTTCATATTTTCCTCGTGCATAGCCTTATTGAACTCTGATTCCATATCATCGGGGTTAGTTGCTCTCTGGGCATATACGTTGAACATTATAAAAGAGTCAAAACCGTTGTTAAGAGCAATCCTTTCAACAGACTGTAGTGTTCTGTCAAGGTCGTCAGGTTTTGCGGTTGACGGATTTATTCCAATGCAAATAAGTGGATTTTCCCCCTTTGTGCCAAGTATGTAACGGTATTCGCTGTAGAAGTTCGGAACATACAGCCACTTTGAAGAATCATACTCTGTACTTTGCAACAATGACTTTTCAAGAGCATCCTCGAATTTCAGAACTTCTATCTCGCTTGTAAGACAGCCGGGTATATGAGCCATAATTAACCTCACTTTATTTCTTATCATTAAAAAGAAGATTATAAAAGGTCTGCTCAAAGCCAAATTCCGAACGCAACGCCTCGACTTTTGAAAGAGAATCCCGCTTCTTCTTTTCCGGTATATTTGTTTTTTTTGCACGAATCATAAGATTTTTCGGAGAATGTGCAATATCAATAAATTCCATAAGATCAACGCTGTAGCCACAGTATTCAAGGAGCTTTGACCTTACGGTATCCGTAATAAGTGCTGACATTCTTTCTTTGATTATACCGTAATCTGTAAGTGCTGAAAGGGATTTTGATGATATTGTACCGTTAATCTCGTGCTGACAGCAGGGGACAGAGAAAATATACATTGCATTCCACATAACAGAATTGTAAAGTGCATAGTCCGTTGCAGTATCGCAGGCGTGAAGAGTTATGACAATATCAGGTACAAAATCAGATTTGTAATCTTTGATGTCACCGCAGAAAAAGTGAAGGTTATCGTAACCATATTTCTGTGCAGTTTTGTTGCACTTGTCAACAACATCCTTCTTTAAATAAAGACCAACAATGTTTGCCTTTATTTTTTTTATTTCCGTAAGATAGTAATAAAGAACAAAAGTAAGATATGATTTTCCGCATCCGAAGTCAATTACATTAACGCAGTCCTTGTTTATATCTTTTACAGAATCGTCTATAATTTCAACAAATCTGTTTATCTGTTTGAATTTGTCAAAACCGGAATTAAGTACTTTCCCGTCTTGTGAAATAACCCCCAAATCAAAGAGAGCCGGGACATATGTGCCTTTTGCAAGAATATAGTTTTTTTCTCTGTTGTGTGAAAGTTTTATATCCTTTACTTCAGTTACGGATTTTTTCTCACTGTATAATACCTTGTCTTTTTTAGAGATTTTGACTAAAATGTTTTTGTCTTTGAGTATTCCGTCAATCTGTTTGAAATTTTCCGAAAGCTCGTTTTCCAGAAAATCAATAAGTTCGGAAACAGATATACTGCTTCTGAATGCTTGCTTGTCGGTAA
>JAFWWX010000380.1 GCA_017517985.1 Clostridia bacterium
ATGAGCCGCAGCCATATATAATGTATTAAGTCAATGGGTATTTCTGCCCATCGCCCTTTACATTATATATCTTCTGACACTCGAATTCCTGTTGAGCATATCGTTTGCATTATGAGGTATAATCTCTCATTTTTCTTATGCTTGGCGGCATATAACAGTCTTTCATATTCTTGTTTGGTCAGTTCCTTTTCGCTCTGTGTAAAGATTGCTTTTTGCAGTTTCAAGCTCTTTACCTTTAGTCCAAACCATTCATTATATTCAAAGAATCCGTTCAATGCTGCTATCACTGAATTAACCGATGCAGGAGAATACTTTTCAATTAAGGTTTCTTTATATGCAAGAACTAAACTTTTTGTAAGTTCTCTTCCCTCCATCCATGTATAGAAGGTTCTAATGTCTCTTGCATACTTTTCGATCGTCACATTGCTCTTTTCCTCGTTAAGCAAATACTCCTTGTAACGATTGATCATGTTTATTGTTATTCTCATCATGTCCAACAACTCCTTTTCTCCATTGTATAACAAAATACTCTTAAAATAATATGTTACAGAAAATTTGTTGTCAATACCGGGTATTATTTACACCTCCATTTCATCAACAAACAATACCACAGGAATTGACATAAGTCTACGAAGGAATCGAAGTTTTTTCGTAGCAATCATATATCTTTCTTTATGTTCAGTGCAATTTTTTCATAAAACAAACAACCTACCACTCATCAACAAGTGATAGGCTATTTTAAATTTTAAGTTTTTTATTTCCTGCCGATTATAATTGCATCTTTTGCTTCAAAGTAATCTTCTGTATTGCTACTGAGTCCGCTTGCTTTCCACGCTTGCTCAAAAGTAATATCGTTTCTGTTGCTCAAAATAATGTAAGTAGAATCTTTTACGGCATTGTGCAATCTTCCAGTAAGTTCTAATCTGTATTTGTATGTATATGGAAGTTCTTTGACTTTCCATGTTCCGTCACTCAATTCATAGTGTGTAGCAGAATAGCAAAGTTCTCCGTTTTTGATATATTCAGTTATTTTATCTTCGGGAGTTGCATCGTATGTTTTAACAACATCAGGTGCTTCACCAAACGAAACATCTACTATCTCAAAATACTTGTCATAATCATCATAATCAATTAAAAGTTGTATGGAATCTTTTATATAATAATCAGCTTTTCCTTCAAGTGCTTTGTCAGGAATTGTTGCTTTAAGATTAACCCCAATAACATATTCAATAGGATTATCGTTCAGCTTTTTAATTACATTTTCATCTTTTATGGCAAGTTTTTTCTTCGTGTGCTTTTCATCGTCAAGTGTTATTTCTAAATATGCGCCATCATTTGTATTTTGAAAGCTTTGTGCAGAGCACATTACCGAACCCGAACAATTAACAGTGTTATCAGCTTTATGATTTTGAAAACATATAATTCCTGAACCAATAACAACGATAAGTAAAGAGATTATTAAGTATATATATTTCTTCATACAATCACCTCTCTTAATGTAAGCTTATTCATTTTTTCTTTTTACTAAAATAGTTAATTACCTCAACGATAATGCTACCAACTGTAAGTGAAGCTAATTGTATCACTCTCATCATTGGTCCTTCACTGCCATGTGTATTAATATTAGAAACTACAATGTATGATAGAACAGTCAACACAATCAATCCTAATGTTACAAAATAAAACTTATTGACCTTATGACAAATCCAACGAACTATTAAACCAATTATAAAAGGAACTACAAATAGAAAACTATATATTTCTATAACTCCTGAATAATTTGATATTGTTTGCAACATAAAAATCACCCCTCTTTATTTAATTTCAAACTGAATTTCACGGTCAATAAGATGTATTCTCTCAAACACTCCGTTATCTTTATCAACAGCAGCCTGACAATCCCATTTAATAACTGCTTTGTATGTACCTTTAGGCAGTTTATCTTTTGGATATTCTTCAAAAATCATTCCGCTTTTATCAATAATTTCTTCACTTAATACCGGGAGTGAATTTTGTTCTAAACCAACCATTTCTCCGTTTGAATTATATATCTCTATGTCTATAAAATCACTTGTATTGCTTTTAAAAGAAATAGGAAGGTTATTTTCATTCTCAACAATAAATCCTATCTCAAATGTATTCTCTTTACCGCTAAAGAAAGCTTTTGTTTGCACATTCCTTTGCTCTTCTTTAAGTGAATAGTTAATTTTTTGTGCAACATAATTCATCTGCATTATACCAAGACTTCCAATTCTAAATACATTTGAATCAAGCTCATCATATACACTCATTTTATATACTTCTTCGTCATCAATCAAAACAGAAATGTAATTTTCATCGGTAGAATATTTAGCAATCTTTTTGGTTGCCATTTTTAGATTTTCTCTACCTTCATCTGTAATGTAAACATCTATCGCCTGAACCATAACCGCCGGACCACTACCTTGTGGACTAAATTCATATCTTCTGCACTCGATAACATCCTTTTCGGTCAAGATAATATTGCCATCCTTATCGACAAGTTTCAGAACAGACTTTTCGATTTTACGCTCCGACTTTTCATACAATCTCAATATCGTTGCTATTGCTTGCTCTGCGGTATATTCATCTTGGGGAGAAAACTCTGTTTCGCTTGTTCCTATCATTACACCCAATTTGCGGCAATAATGCACAGATGCAAATGCCCAATCAGAAATACTGTTTTCATCATCATAAAC
>JAFWWX010000381.1 GCA_017517985.1 Clostridia bacterium
TATGCTTCTCACGATTTGGATTGTCCTTGGAGGCCCGCTGATTTGGAACAGCGTGCAGGACGAATTATCCGTCAAGGCAACACAAACCCTGATGTTCATATTCGCAGATATGTAACTAAAGATACCTTCGATAGTTATATGTGGCAGCTCGTTGAAAACAAGCAAAAGTTCATTTCACAGATTATGACAAGTAAATCTCCCGTAAGAAGTGCTGAAGATATTGATGAAACTGCTTTATCCTATGCAGAGATTAAAGCATTGGCAACGGGAAACCCGTACATAAAAGAGAAAATGGACTTGGATACTCAGGTGGCGAAATTAAAGCTCATTAAAGCAAGTTTTATGAGCCAAAAATACGAGTTGGGGGACAAGGTAATAAAAGAATACCCCCGACAGATTGCAAGCACTACGGAGCGAATTCGTGGCTACGAGAACGATATTCAAACTGTGGCTATGTATCCAAAGCAAGAGGATAGATTCTATCCTATGACGATTGACGGTTTATCTTATTCTGAAAAAGAAGCTGCCGGCAATGCACTACTTGAAAGGTGCAAGAAAATGACCTCACCTGAACCGACACCTATTGGCGATTACAGAGGTTTTTCAATGGAGCTTTCTTTTGACAGCACAGCAAAGGTATTCCACCTGACATTGCACGGATATTTAAGCCATAAGATAGAGCTTGGTACTGATGTGTTTGGTAATATCCAAAGACTTGATAATGCTTTGGAAGGACTTCCTAAAAGGCTTGAAATTACAAAAGAAGCCTTAGAGGATGTGAAAAAGCAGTTTGAGATTGCAAAGGTTGAGAGCCAAAAGGAATTCCCTCAAGAGGAAGAATTGCAACAGAAACTAAAAAGGCTTGCCGAAGTTGATTCACTTCTTAATATGGATAAGAAAGACCGTGAGGGTGCAGAGCTTGGAGAACCTGACGAAAACGAAGAAATACCACTTAAAAAAGTTGTTGGATTGGAGCGATGAAAATGAGCGTAGAAAATTTAAGAGATTTGCTTTACCAAAAAGCATCTAAAGAACAAGAAACCTATATTGAGCATTTAAAAACCCTTCCACCGGAACAGATAATTGATAGGTCTTATGAAAAGGTAATGCGTGATGATATTTTGATGACCTTTGAAAATGATTATATGTCAGAATATCTTTCCGAAAAAGAGGTAAAGGCATTACTAAAATTAGACTATCCCTTATCAGCTTGTTACGATGCTTGGATGGACAACGATTGTTCTCACATGGAAATGCTAAGAGATACAATCGAGGATTATGCAAAGCGACTTGCAGAAGAACAAAGGCAAGAAAAAGAACAGGCTCAAAGGAAAAGAAACGAGCCTGAAAGATAATATGTTTTGAGTGAGGTCTGCCGCCTAAAAAGTGGCAGACTTTTCTCTTGAAAAAATTTTTTGAAAAAATTTTTTGTAACAACCACAAATGTGGGATGTTACACCTTTATAATGCGAATTAAGGAAGGAGGAATTACCGATGAGAGATTACATTGTAGAGCTTGTTGCAACATCAAAAAAGCAGATGATTGTAACAGCCGAAACTGCTGAAGAAGCAAGCAAAGCAGTTGACCTTATCATCAGAAATACAAATTTACTTAGCTTTGAAAACGAAGATGTTTCTTTAATTGAAGTTATGATTTATCCCGATGA
>JAFWWX010000382.1 GCA_017517985.1 Clostridia bacterium
ATCTGCCTCGAGGGGTTGAAACTTTTTCCGTTTTTCTGATTAAGAGAGAAATAATATTAAAAAGCTTTGATGTGCAAATCATTTCATATGCCGGTTGTTTTGTTTGAAGTTCACTTATGATTTCTTCAAACAAGTCCCGTACTTTAGCACTTGGATTTGTATTATACACAACTGAGCTTTCAAAACCAAGCAAGTCAAAGCCTGCAGGTGCATTAAAATGAACATAATAAAATTCGCCTGTTTCATTTTCAAGATAAATATGCTTCTGCTTTTCAAAAGGCCTGAAAAACACAAATGAACCTGTATCTGCCTCTATTTCGTTTTCAAGAATAAAATGTTCTTTACCTTTTGCTATATAAAACAAAAGATAATCATTCCTCCCTACCGGGCGGTCAATTATTCTTCCCTTTTTAGCAAAAATGTGCCCACTGCTCACAACAGAAACTCCCGCAATACCGTTATTTGTATCCTGATATGCACTGAAAATCATTGTAACACCCCCAAAAAATAGCAATAAACCTGAAATAGTAATCAATTATTTGTATTTACTTACGCTCATTGTAGCATTAAAATTAAAGTATGTCAAATAAATTTCAGGAGATAAAAAATGCCAATAAAAGAGGAATCGTTCAGAATAGGTTGCGGCAGATATATTCAAGGTGCCGGATACCTCGAAAAAATAGGTGACGAAACAATAAGACTTGGTACTTCGCCACTTATAATAGGAGGAAAAACCGCTCTAAGTATAACCAAATCTAAAATAGAAAAAAGCGTTTCGGAAAAATGCAATAAATATGAATTCGTTGTACATACAGTAACCTGCAATGAGGAACGCGCAAAGGAACTTGCAGAGCTTACAAGTGAAAAAGGTTATGATGTAATAGTAGGTGTAGGCGGGGGTGTAATCTGCGACTTTGCTAAATTGTGCGGATATTTTGCAAAGCTTCCGGTTATTAATGTTCCATCATCTAGTGCAACCTGTGCTGCCTACACTCCCCTTAGTGTTCGCTATACACCCGAAGGAAGAACGGTTGGTTCTATCCACTATGAAAATGAAGTTAACTGCGTTATTGCAGATACAGAAGTTATAGGCGCACAACCCGTTCGACTTTTACTTGCAGGTGTGTTTGATGCCCTTGCAAAATTTGTTGAAATAAAGCAGAGGTTTAACTTAGAAACAGAAAAATATCCTATAGGTCTTGATTATGCTTATATTATGTCAAAATATTCTCATAAGTTTTTAATTAATAAAGTACAGAAATGTATTGACGATATGCAAAATGGCAAAATATCAGATGATGTTGAAAATATCATATTTACAACAATAGCGGCGACGGGAGTTATAAGCGGCATTGCAAGGGGCTCAAATCAGACTGCAATTGCACATAAATTTTACGAAGCAACAAGATTTTTATTTCCCGAACTCACAAAGCCTTATACACATGGTGAAATTGTAGGTGTCGGTCTTCTCGTACAGAACCATTTTAACGGCGAGGTTGAAAATAATTATATTTTGTTTGAACTTATGAAAAAGTACAATATGCCTTGCAGTATCGGTGATATGGGGATAGAAAAAACCGAAAATAATTTTAATAAATATTATGAAAAAATCTGTTCAAGTTCAGCAATTGAAACAGATGAAGAAAAAATAAGGCTTAAAAAATCACTAAAATATTTGTGGGAGGTTAACTAACTATGCTTAAAGGAAATGTTTGGGACGAATATATTAAACCATCAAAAATATTCGGTAACCTTTATTTTATCGGAATTCGTGCTGTATGCACTCACCTTATAGACACAAAAGATGGTCTTATTGTGATTGACCCCGGATATTTTGAAAGTTTACATATCATAGTAAATAACATATGGGAACTTGGTTTTAGACCTACAGATATAAAATATATTGTCGTTACGCATGCGCATTGTGACCATATGGATTCCGTAGAGGCGCTTGTTGCTATGAGTGGCGCAAAAACCTTTATAGGTAAAGGCGATTTGCCGCTTCTTACAGGAGAGACATTCCAACATCCGATAAAACCATTCAAGCCTGATGTACTTCTTGAGGATGGAGACATTATTACTCTTGGAAATACAAGTATAAAATGTGTTTCTACTCCGGGACATACCGATGGAACAATGTCTTTTTTCTTTGATGTAACCGACGGAGAAAAAAAGTACCGTGCAGGAATGTTTGGCGGAGCCGGAACAAATACTTTGCGCAAGGATTTTATGCTTGAACACAATTTGCCTTTCAGCAACAGAAACAAAATGATTGACAGCATAAATAAAATCAAAAACGAAAAAGTTGAACTTTTCCTTGGAAACCATCTTAACAACAACAACACAGAACAAAAACTCGCAATGCTTGAAAGTTGTGATGTGAATCCGTTTATTGCAAACAGTCAGCAGGAATGGAATGATTTTTTGGACAAAAGGCTTTCACTAATTAACCGGATCATAGAACAAGACCTTTAAAATTAAAATGAATAGAAGAAAACCATGAAAGAGATAATTGAAAAAATTCAAAAAGAAAAAATTATACGATTTTGAGGGAATAACAGAATTAGCAAAAATTTATACAAGTACACTGTAAGGAAAGATGAATATGGAACCGGGAATTATGCTATATGTATCATGCAAAAAAGCAGATGTTTATGAGCAGATTAAAATACTAAAAGAAATAGGAGTGCGCAGAACCTTTGTAAGTGCCAAGCACCCTGAGATTGATAAGGTTATATATGCTATAAAAGATGCCGGACTTATTTGCGACACTATACATTCAGAATATGCAATAACTCATAATGGTGAAAAAATCCATATGGATGATATTAGCAGAGTAGGAAAATCAGGAGAAATAATGACATCAAGAATTATGAAAAATATTGATGTATGTGCAGCGCACAACATACCGGTCATTGTTGTTCACCCTTCTTATGACTCACCTAAATTAGCAATAAACGACGTTGCCAAAGAAAGATACACGGCAATAGGAAACTATGCAAGAGAAAAGGGAGTAACAATTGCTTTTGAAAACCTCAAATACACAGCTAACCTTGAATTTATTATGTCTCTTGTTCCTGATGCAAAGTTTTGTTGGGATTGCGGTCATGAATACAGCCGTCTTGCAGATCATAAACCAATGCCTCTTTTTAAGGATAGACTCGTTGCACTTCATATTCATGACAACTTTATTGAAAATGACGACCATATTATTCCATTTTTAGGGAAAGTTGATTTTGAATATGTAGGTAAAGAGCTTGCAGAAAGCGGATTTAACGGAACTTTAATGCTTGAAATATTGTATGGCAGAAATGAAAAATATTCAAACGAACCGACATATAAGGATTTTGCATTAAAAGCAAAGCATGCCGCAGAGAAAGTTATTGAAATAGTTGAAAAATACAGAAATAATTAAAAAACGCCATAAGATATGGTTTGAATATATGTGTGAAAGTCGGTCATTTTAGATTTATTCTTTCGAATCCGTTATGAACAACCGCACCAAAAATCCGTCGACTTCGTCGGCGGATTTTTTATTCAAGCCGATAGGCTTGGTATATCATTGAATGTATAACGCGCCTTTGGCGAGAAATACATTCGTATATCATTGCCGCACTCGTGCGGCGTATATCATCACACCGAAGGAGTGTATATCTCTAACGGCTTGATGAGATACAGTGGCTTTGCCACTGATGATATG
>JAFWWX010000383.1 GCA_017517985.1 Clostridia bacterium
CGCCACTTTGGAGTTGATGCGGTGCGCTATTATGTTCTCCGCGAAATGCCGTTTGCACAGGATGGAACGATCACTTATGAAACGATTATTGCAAGATTCAATGCAGACCTTGCAAACACTCTCGGAAACCTTGTAAACAGAACTGTTGCGATGATAAACAAATACTTTGATGGTATAATTCCAAAGAGTACTGTTTCCACAGAATTTGATGCTGACCTTATTTCCACAGTGGAAAACGGCGTTAAGGCTGTTGCGGAAAAACTTGATACTTTCCACGTTGCCGATGCCTGCGATGAAATCATGGCGGTACTCAGAAGACTCAACAAGTATATTGACGAAACTATGCCCTGGGTACTTGCAAAGGACGAAGAAAAGAAGAATGTTCTCGGCACTGTACTTTACAATCTTATCGAGGGTATAAGAATCTGTGCGACACTTATCGCTCCCATTATGCCCGGCACAGCAAAGAAGATTGAAACTCAGATAAATGCTCCGGAAACTGCTAACATTACTGTTACTACATGGCAGGCAGCTGAAAAGTTTGGTCTTGTATATCCTGACGGTGCAAAGGTAAATCCTGCGCCCGAGGGAATGTTCGCGAGACTTGATGAAAAGAAGAAGCTCGCTGAAATTTTCGGTGAGGAAGCACTTACTGCTTCAAAAAACGAAGAAAAGCCGAAAAAAGAAAAGAAAGAAAAGAAGGCACACAAAGAGCCTGAATATCCTTCGGAAATTTCCATTGACGATTTCTGCAAGGTAAAGCTTATCTGCGCAAAGGTTATGGAATGTGAGCCTGTTGAAAATTCCGACAAGCTCTTAAAGCTCATTCTTAACGATGGTACTGAAACTCCGAGACAGGTTGTTTCCGGCATTGCAAAATCCTATACCCCGGATGCACTTATCGGCAAAAAGGTTATTATTGTTGCAAACCTTGCTCCCGCAAAGCTTCGTGGAGTTGACTCCAACGGTATGATTCTTGCAGCAGGCGAAAAGCAGAGTGACGGCACAGAAAAAATCACCGTTTCTTTCCTTGATGATTCCATAAAAGAAGGAACAATTATAAGATAAATAATCTCCTTAGAATTTTGGTAAAACGATATGCTTTTTGATTCACACGCTCATTATGACGATGAAAAGTTTGACGGTCTAAGGGATGAACTGCTATCTAAAATGCCGGAGTACGGTGTTGGAAAAATTGTAAATGCAGGGGCAAGTCTGAAAGGTTCATACGCCTCAAAAGACCTGTCACACAGATATGATTTTATGTATTTTACGGCAGGGGTTCATCCGGAATCCGCTGTAACCGACACAGCAATTGACGGCTGGCTTTCTGAAATTGATGCTCTTTGCTATGACGAAAAATGTGTCGCAATTGGTGAAATCGGACTTGACTATTATTGGGAAAAGGAGACTGCTCCCATACAGAAAGAGTGCTTCAGAGCACAGCTTGAACTTTGCAGAGCTCACAGTCTTCCGGCGGTAGTCCACGACAGAGAGGCTCACGGCGACAGCCTTGAAATAGTAAAGGAATATCCCGATGTAAAAGGTCTCTTCCACTGCTATTCCGGCTCTGTGGAGATGATGCGTGAGCTTTTGAAAATGGGATGGTATATATCTGTCGGAGGAGTTGTAACCTTTAAAAATGCAAGAAAAACCGTTGAGGTTATAGAGGCTTTAAAGGATATTCCTTGCGGAATATCAAGACTGCTTCTTGAAACCGATTGTCCATATCTTGCGCCTGTTCCACACAGGGGTAAGCTTAATCATTCGGCTCTTATGCTTAATACTGCCGAAAAGGTTGCCGAGCTTCTTGGGATTACAAGAGCTGAGGTTGAAGCTCTCACATACGACAATGCAATGAGATTTTACAACATAAAAGAATAAAACAGATATGTAATTTAGGACTTTAAAACAGCCTTATTTGTGCCTTGAAAGAAGGTGTACTTATGAAAACCATACTTATTACCGGTTCTTCCCGTGGAATAGGAGCTGAAATTGCAAGACTTGCTTTTTTGTCGGGAGAGTACAATGTGGTAATAAACTACAATAAGAGTGCAGCAAAAGCCGCAGCACTTATAAAAGAACTGGAGGAAGTTGCCCTGCAAAATCCCCACATAAAATATGGTGGTATTATTGCGGCAGGCGCAGATGTGTCCAGAGAGACAGATGTAAATTTGCTTTTTGAAGCAGCAGAAAAAGCCTTTGGTAGTATTGATGTTCTTGTCAACAATGCGGCTGTTTCCTCCTATTCCTTACTTCAGGACCTGACCCTTGAACAATGGCACAACACAATGGGAGTAAACCTTGATTCAGTATTTCTTTGCGCAAAAAGGGTGCTTCCGTCAATGATTCGCAAAAAAAGCGGAAGAATCATAAATATTTCTTCCATATGGGGAATTTGCGGTTCATCCTGCGAGGTGCATTATTCCGCCTCAAAGGCGGCTGTTATCGGCTTCACAAAGGCACTTGCAAAAGAGGTAGGGCCCTCCGGCATAACTGTTAACTGTGTTGCCCCCGGCGTTATTGACACGGAGATGAACAAAAATCTTACAGAGGATTCTTTAACGGCTCTTTGCGAGGAAACTCCTCTTGGATGTATTGGCAAATGCGAGGACATTGCAAAAACAGTTCTTTTCCTTGCAGGCGACGGAGGAAATTTTATTACCGGTCAGGTTATCAGCCCCAACGGTGGGATTGTTATTTGAATTTTATAAGGTTTAATTCACATTACGAAGTTATACATAAGAAAGGATTTGTAAAAATGGAATCACTTGACAAAAAAGTACTTCATCTTATCGAGGAAGACCCCAGACTTACACCTGAAAATCTTGCTACAATGCTTGATAAGGAAAAAGGTGAAATTAAGGATATAATCAAAAAATACGAAAAGAATGGCGTTATTGTAGGTTACAGAACTCTTATTGATTGGGAGGATACCGATGTTGAAAGCGTAACTGCGCTTATTGAGCTTAAGGTTACCCCGTCAAGAGATAAAGGCTATGACAAGGTTGCAGAAAAAATATATAATTACCCCGAAGTTAAGGATATGTACCTTATGTCAGGCGGTTTTGACTTTACTGTTATTATCGAGGGTAAGAGCATGAAAGAGGTTGCTCTCTTCGTTGCCGAAAAGCTTGCTCCGTCAGATGGCGTTATTTCAACAGCTACACATTTTGTCCTGAGAAAATATAAAACCGAGGGAGTAATTCACGGTGCAAAAGCAACAGAGGACAAAAGAGAGAGAGGACTTCTTATCTGATGATGGATTACAGCAAACTTCTTTCCTCAAAGGTTGTGTCCATAAAACCTTCCGGGATAAGAAAATTCTTTGATATACTTGACGAAATGGACGATGTTATATCCCTGACCGTCGGTCAGCCGGACTTTGATACCCCCTGGCATATCCGTCAGGCAGGTATTGACTCCCTTGAAGAAGGCAGAACATACTACACTTCAAACAGCGGTCTTCTGGAATTCAGAAAAGAAGTTGCAAACTACCTTGAAAGACGCTTTTCTCTTTCCTATGTTCCGGAAAATGAAATCCTCTGTACTGTTGGCGGAAGTGAGGCTATCGACCTTGCTATGCGTGCTGTTATAAATCCGGGAGATGAGGTTATTGTTGTTGAGCCTTCCTTTGTCTGCTATGCACCTCTTGCAACTCTTGCAGGCGCAACACCGATAATTGTCAACACAGAGCTTAAAGATAAGTTCAAGCTCACCCCCGAAAAACTTTTATCCGCCATCACAGATAAAACAAAAATGCTTATCCTCCCCTATCCTTCAAACCCTACGGGCGGTATTATGGAGAAGGAAGAACTTGAAAAAATTGCAGATATTGTCAGAGAAAGAGATATTATTGTCCTTTCCGACGAAATATATGCGGAGCTGACATACGGCAAGAAGCACGTTTCTTTTGCTTCGCTCCCCGGAATGAAGGAGAGAACTATTCTTGTCAGTGGTCTTTCAAAGGCGTATGCTATGACTGGGTGGAGACTGGGTTACGCCTGCGCCCCCAAGGAAATAATGACGCAGATGGTAAAGCTTCATCAGTATGCTATTATGTGTGCGCCTACAACCTCGCAGTATGCTGCAATTGAGGCTCTAAAAAATGGTGATGAGGATATTGAATTTATGAGAGATTCCTACGACCAGAGAAGAAGACTCATTCACGAAGGCCTTGCAAAGCTCGGACTTGACAGCTTTGAGCCTGAAGGAGCTTTTTACATCTTCCCTAATATCGGCAAATTCGGACTTTCAAGTGAGGAATTCTGCGAAAAACTACTGTATTCACAGCATGTTGCAATTGTTCCCGGTACTGCCTTTGGCGAATCCGGAGAAGGTTTTGCAAGAATCTCTTACGCTTACTCCGTTGACCATATTAAAAAGGCACTTGAGAGAATAGAAAAGTTTATTGAAACATTAAAATAAACTTATATACAATATTATCTTTTGAATTGAAAAGGTACTCAAAATCAAAACCTGATTTTGTGTTGACACTTTCTTTTATATAAGAGGTTACATTACTATGAAAGAAAAGATAATTTATGCAAGAGCTAAAATAAATCTTACCCTTGAAATATTTGATAAGAGGAAAGACGGCTATCACGATATGCGTTCCGTTATGCACAAAATCGGACTCTGTGACATTGTAAAAGTAACTGTCGATACAGAAAGAACAGATGCAAATGCCGGTGAAATAAGAGTTAAATGTTCAAAGCCGGTCTGTGAAGAAAAGGACAATCTTGCATACAAGGCGGCGGAAGCCTTTATGTCCCTTTATTATAAAAAGTGCGGAAAGATCGCCAGCTGTATGATTGAAATAGAAAAGAGTATTCCGGACAAGGCAGGTCTTGGCGGCGGTAGTGCGGACTGTGCGGCAGTACTTGACGCACTGACTGACCTTCTCGGTGTAGTCACCAACGCTGAAAAGGAAGAAATTGCCTCATCTCTCGGCTCGGATGTGCCTTTTATGCTTGATAAATATGATTGCGCACTTGCCACAGGCACCGGAACAACTCTTAAGAAGCTTCCTATGATGCCTATGTGCTATTGCGTTATCGGAACTCCAAATGTTGGACTTTCAACACGGGATATTTATGATTTGTTTGATGAAAAAAAGCACGTTCTTCCGTCTGTAAAAGCAAATTCTCTTATTGCTGCACTTGAGCAGGAGGATTTCGGAAGAATCTGTGACAATATAGTAAACCAGTTTGAGCCTATCTGTATCCACGAGCTTTCCGAAATAGGTAAAATAAAAAAGAGTTTACTTAAAAATGGTGCTTATACCGCATGTATGTCCGGCTCCGGAAGTGCTGTCTTTGGTATATTTACCAACGAAAAGGATGCGACAAAAGCATACGAGGCACTTGGTGAGCTTAGCTTCCCGGTACAGCGTGCTGTCTGCAAAATATAATACTTAATGAATAACCTCCGTTTTCAGGGAAATAATTGGATTAACCCTAAAAAACGGAGGTCTTTATGAAACAGAAAATAATATCTTACTTAAAAAAGGTTGCAGGAAGAATAAATCCCCTCTCCTTTGCAGCTTTAACCGGATTTATACTTATTTCACTGACCGTCGCATCTGCCATAACACCACTTGACGGCGAGGATGAGCTTTATCGAGGAATTATAAGATTTCACGTTCTTGCAAATTCAGATTCCAAAGAGGACCAGGATTTAAAGCTTATGGTGCGTGACAGAGTAACAGAATACACGACAGATATTCTCTCTCAATGTACCGATATTGCCCAGGCAAAGAGTATAATTTTGCAAAAGAGAGAAAATATTCTGTCAATTGCAAGGGATGTAATTTCAGAAAACGGCTATGAATATGATGTTACCCTTGAAACCGGCATGGAGAATTATCCCCGGAGAATATATGGGAAGTATACATTTCCTGCAGGTAACTACTATTCTGTGAGAATAAATATCGGCAAGGCCGAAGGAAAAAATTGGTGGTGTGTTTTATTTCCGCCAATGTGTCTTGGAAGCGCAACTGTTGAAAAATATGACGATACAGCCGAACTTTCAAAAATCGGCTTTTCAGATGAGGAAATAGAGGTTATATCAGAGCCTGACAATGTAAAAACTGAGGTCAGATTCTTTTTTCTTGATTTAATTAACAAACGGAAATGAGGTGGAATTTTGCTTCACAACATAATCGGCAGAGCAAAAAGCGGTAAAACCGAATATATCTTAAAGGTATGCGAAAAGCTGATTTCTGAAAAAAAGCATACATTTCTCATTGTTCCGGAGCAGGGTGCTCTTGCTTTTGAACGTCAGATAATACAGCGCCTTGGAAACAGCTCAAACGAATATATTGAAGTTATAAACTTCAAACGCCTTTGTAACCGCGTTTTCAGGGAAACCGGTGGTCTTACTCAGAGCTATATTGATTCGTCACATAGACTTCTTCTGATGTATAAGGCAATAGGAGCTGTTCGTGAGATGCTAACGGAATATAAAGGGTCGAGTAAAAATTCCGATTTTGTTATCAAGGCAGAAAAGGTACTGTCAGAACTCAGAATGTACGGAATTACCCCGGATACGCTTGAAAAAACTGCAGAAACTCTTTCCACGGGTGGCAACACAAGATTATGCTCAAAGCTTCGTGATTTCGCACTTATTTATTCAAGCTATTCTGAGATGCTGTTGGAAACCTTTGGTGACGATTTCAACTACCGTGACAGCACGGATGACCTTGAAAGGCTGGCAAATGTTCTTTGCGCCACAAAGTTTTTTCGTGGAAAAACCGTAATTATAGATTCCTTTTACGGTTTTACCGTTCCGGAGCTTTCCGTTATTGACAGAATCGTAAGGGATGCAGACGATGTATACATTACATATCTTGTCGGAGACAACAAAAAGGATGTTCTTTTTGAAAGAGGTAGAAAGGCATACGAAAAAATCTGCCGTTTTGCAAAGGACAATTTTATTGACTTTGAAGATATAAGTACAGAGCAAGGTAAGGGCTACACAAATGAAAATCTTGCACTTCTTGAAAGAAATTTTGCACACGAGCTTTGTGAAGACTCTTTTGAGCTTTCAGAATATACCGGAGACGGTATAAAGCTTTACAGATGTGAAAACGCATATGCCGAGGCTAAAACTTGTGCGGCTGTAATAAATTATCTGACAACAGAATGTAATGCTAAATATTCCGATATTGCAATACTTTCAAGAAACCCAGATGAGCTTTTTGGAATCCTTGATACAGAGCTTTCAAAAAACGGTATTCCTTTTGGCTTTTCCGTGAAATATGACCTTCTGACAAGACCTATTGCGACCTATATAACTGCGGCATTTGAGTTCTCAATGACAAAATCAAAGCAGTCAGTGCTTCGCCTTTTAAAAACAGGACTTACTCCATTAACAGACGAACAGGCTGACCTTACGGAATGTTACATAAGGACCTGGAACATTCAGGGAAAAATGTTTACCGAGAGCGAATGGATGATGAATCCCGACGGATATACCAGTGCCGAGGAAATGTCACCGAGGAACAAGGCTGTTCTTGAAATTGTACACGAGGCACGCGAAAGGCTTATCACTCCCCTCTCCGTCTTTGACGATGAAATTCGAGGTGCTGAATGTGCAAATGATATTTCCCGTGCAATAGTTAGGCTTCTGGGAAGCGGAAAATACTCCCCCGAAAATCTTTCAGACGAAGAAATAGTATATCACAATATGGTTATGGATGCACTGGACTGTATCGCTGATGTATGCGGGAATGACTATATTTCGCCTAAAGATTATGCTTGTTTATTCGAGATGATTCTATCTCAATATGACACTGGAAAAATACCTTGTACAGTTGATGAAGTCACTGTGGCAAATGCAGAGCTTTTCAGATCAGCAAAGAACGACTTTATAATTGTTGTGGGGCTTAATGAGGGTATATTTCCGCAGAATCCCTCTCAGGATAAAATATTCTCCGACAAGGAACGACTGATCCTCCGAGAACACGGTCTTGAACTTTCCGGCACAAGTGCGGATATGGCATACGACGAGCTGTTCCTCGCATACAAGGCTATTTCTTCTGCATCAAAGGGATTGTTCTTAACATACTCGGAAAGAGATTCAAAGGGCGATAAAATTGAAGCCTCCTCAATTGTTTCTATGTGTAAAAGTGCTGTTCCGGGACTTTGTGAAGAGTCGGAAGATACCCTCGAAAAGCTGAAATTCTATCTTTCAGATGCATCTCTTGTATCTGAAATAGCGTGTAAAGATAAAGAGCGTGCTGTGGCAATCACAGATTATCTTATAGAAAAAGGCTATTACATAAAACATAGTACCGACTCACATAACACACATTTGTCAGAGGAAACAACGGCAGAGCTTTTCGGTGACGATATGCTCCTGAGTCCCTCAAGACTTGACAAATTTAATTACTGCGCATGCTCCTATTTCGGCACATATACACTTGGCCTTAAGCCTGAAAGAAAGGCAACTCTCGGTTCTTCGGAAACCGGAAATATTGTACATAAAATTCTTGAGCTTCTTGTTGCGGAGCTTTCAGAAAAAAAGCAAAAAGGCGATGAGATAACTGTTGAATATGCTCTTGAACGAGAAAAGAACCTACTCTGGCAATACATCTATGAGCTTGTTGGCGAAAAAACAGAAAAGGAGCTTTCAAAACGGTTTAAATACCTTTATGGAAGATTATCAGGAGCTCTTGATGTATGTGTTACCGCTATGACAAAAGAGCTTATTGAATCAGATTTTATCCCAACGGACTTCGAAATGTCAATAGGCTCAAAAAATGCGGACGTTACCTTTGCAAAAATACCAATAGTCAACAGTGACGGCAAAGAACAGGGAACTCTTACCATTAACGGTAAAATTGACAGAACAGATATTTACAAAAAAGATGGTAAGGTATACATTCGTGTCGAGGATTACAAAACCGGTACAAAGAAGTTTAACCTTGCAGATGTTTGTGTCGGCTTTAATCTCCAGATGCTTCTTTATCTTTACAGTCTTACAAAAAACTGCGGCACTCGCTACGGAGACGGAGAGGCAGTTCCTGCAGGTGTGTTGTATACTCCGATACACAGACCCTCATTCAATCTAGAGCTTGGTGAGGATTCTGTTAGCGACGAAAAGAAGGAATTCCATACAAACGGTATTCTTATTGATGATATAGATATACTTACTGCGATGGAAAAAAATCTTGAGGGAAAGTTCATTCCGGTAAAACTGAAAAAAGACGGAAGCTTTTATTCCAATGCCTCTGTTGCAAGTCTTGAAACAATGGGAAGACTTCTTTCCTGTGCCGCTGATGTTGCAGCTAAACTTGCGGGAGAGATAAAAAGCGGAAAAATTACAAAAAATCCCTATAAATGCGAAATCAATTCTTGCAATTTCTGTGACCTTGCTCCTTTCTGCAGATACGAAACCGGCGAGAAAGGTTCAAGGTACACTCTTACAAAATACTCCGACGAACAATTCTCAACATCGGCAGGAGGTGAGGACTGATGGCAAACTTTAAGCTTACTCCAAATCAGGAAAAAGCGGTAAACGACAGAAGTGGTACTCTTCTTGTTGCCGCAGCAGCAGGAAGCGGTAAAACTGCAATTCTTACCCAAAGGCTAATTTCGCGTCTTTGCTCACCGGATGAAGATGGCGATATTTTTGAATATCTTATTGTAACCTTTACAAAGGCGGCAACGGGTGAGCTTCGTGCAAGGCTTTACCGCGAGCTTTCCGAATATGTAAAAAACAATCCATCAAACAAGCGTGCAAGAAGACAACTTTCCCTTGTCGGACTTGCAAAAATCAGCACTATACACTCCTTTTGCCTTGATATAATAAACTCTAATTTTGAAGTGCTTTCCCTACCCGGAGTTTTACGCATGGGTGAAGACACGGAAATTAGCGTACTTCTTAAAAACACTCTTGATGCAATAATCTCCGAAAGATATGAAAAATCAGATGACGGAGCTCTTTTCCTAAAAGCTGTTGAAATTCTTTCCGGTGCAAAAAGCGATGAAAACTTTTCCGAAAGTATTCTCGGGCTTTTCAAAAAGCTTCGCGGGCTTTCTGACTATAACAGCAAATTCCTCTCATATCTGGATAAATACAGCGAGGTGGAAACGGCGCAGGAAATATTTGATACAGAATTTGGAAAGCTGATAAAGGCGGATATTGAATACGAAACAGGAAAGATTATATCTGATCTAAAATGTCTATTATCTGAAATTGAACTTGAGCCGGATGCATATACCGTTATGTACGGTGCTGTAAGCAGTGACTGTGATGCTCTTGAAAATATTAAAAATTCACTGTCAGGCGGATATAACAGCACAAAAGAAGCCTATGATAATTTATCTTTTGCAAGATGCAAAAACACTCCAAAGGACTGCGAGTGCAAACAGTACATAGACGAGCTTAAAGAACATAGGACAAAATGTAATGGAAGAATAAAGGGGATATTCAAAAAATATCTCGGTGCAAGTGAGGAAACAGTAAAAAATGCCGCAAGGGAAGCAAGAGAAGTTCTTTCTGAAATTTTCTCTATAATAAAGGAGCTTGATAAAAGCTTTACTGAAAAGAAGCTTGAAAGGGGTATTCTTGACTTTTCCGATCTTGAACAGTATGCACTGAAACTTCTTGTAAAAGACACAGGAGAATTTTCAGGGAAATTTGAAAGAACGGCACTTGCAAAAACTATTTCAAAGAACTACCGTGAGATATATATTGACGAATACCAAGACACCAACAGCGTTCAGGATATGATTTTCAGGGCTGTTGCAAGCTACGATGAGGAAAAAAACACGGAAAACAACAGATTCCTTGTAGGTGATGTAAAACAGAGTATTTACCGTTTCAGAGGAGCAGAGCCTGAGATATTCAGCTCATATATAAAGCTTTTCCGGGATGTCAATGACGACAGTGAAAATAAGTCTACAACCCACAAGCTATATCTTTCAAACAATTTCAGATGCTCGGAAAATGTAATTAACGCCTCAAACAGAGTATTTTTTAAGATAATGCCCGACTACACGGTGGATGATAGCCTTATATATTCAAAAAAGGAGGGCGTAAAGGTGGAGGCTCAAAGTGAGCTTGTACTTGTAAATTCCCTGCCGGACAACGAGGAGGCTACCGAGGAAAAGCTCAATGATGAGGCACTGTATATAGCGTCAAGAATACACGAGATGGCTTACAACCCGAAGATACTTGACGAAAAGGGCAATATGTATAAATACTCGGATTTTGCAATCCTGCACAGAAGTGCCAACTCCCTTTCCGAGCCTTTTCGCAGAGCTTTCCGTAAAATGAATATTCCTTTCAGGAGCGACACTCCCGAAGACTTCTTCAAGCTTCCGGAAATATTGCTTGTTTTGTGTCTTTTTAACTGTGTTGACAATCCGCAGAGAGATATTTTCACAGCAGGGCTTATGTATTCCCCTCTTTATGGCTTTAATGCCGACGAGCTTGTGAAAATCCGAAACTGTGACAGAAAGACCTCCTTCTTCAGCTGTACAGAGATATATGCGGAAACCGCGCCGGATTGTGAGCTTAAAGACAAAGTACTATCCTTTATTTCGGAAATAAAGGACTTCAGAAAAAAATCAAGGGGTACCCCCACCGACATTCTAATTTCCGAAATGTTCGACAGGACGGGAATATACGACATTTACAGCAGCTCACCTGAAAAACGCAGAAATATACGAACAGTTTACGAGATGGCAAGAAGCTTTGAGAAAACCTCTTTCCGTGGGCTTTCAGCATTTCTTGAGTATCTCTCTGACCTTGCCGCCGGCACATCCGATTCAAGACCTGTGTCAGAAAACGACAGCGTGATGTTTATGAGTATTCACCGTTCAAAAGGACTTGAATTTCCGGTTGTTTTCCTTTCCGGTACTATGCGTGAATTTAACACCTCCGACGAAAAAGCTCCTGTTATTTTCAGTGCAAAGCACGGTATCGGCATAAAGCTCCGTGACACTGCGGACACTGCTGTTACACAGACAAAGAGAAACTTCTCTGCAATCAATACTCCTTTCCGTGAAGCTATACGCTCAACCGAGCGTGAAGCGATGCTTGAAGAAGAAAAGCGTCTTTTGTATGTTGCTATGACAAGAGCAAGAGACAGACTTATTATGACTGCAGCCACAAAGGATTTTCAAAGAACAATCAGAAACGCATCCGCACGCCGTGATGGTGGTTTTCAGTCCTACGGAAAGTATGCTATGTGCTACTTTGATTTCATATATCACGCTCTCACGGATAACGAATTTTCATGCCTTCAGAATTTTGAATCAGATAGCTATGAAGGCTGTTTCAAGTGCTTCAGGGTGGATGTTTCAAGAGAATATTTTGAAAAGTACAGAACATTTGGTAAAAAAGAAAGCCTTTCTGAAATAGCCGACACGGCAAAGATAGAAGAATACAGCTGTATTCTTAAAAAGATAAA
>JAFWWX010000384.1 GCA_017517985.1 Clostridia bacterium
ATTCCGCTTATAGGCTTTCTTCTTGACTGCGGATGCTCTGTAAATGTAAGGGATAAAAAGCAGAGAGAGGAGCTTATGGCTGTTCTTGATATTACAAAACTTGAAGAAAAGGGTGTCTCTTTTGACCTTGGAGAGGGGTATCTTCGCAATATTGATGCGGATATACTTTATAAAACTCCGGGTATACGCTATGACAATGTGGAAATACTTGATGCATACGATGGCGGAGCGTATATTACAAGCGAAATGGAGGCATTTATCTCCCTTTGCCCTGCAAAGATAATAGCCATTACAGGTAGTAACGGAAAAACCACCACAAGTACCCTTTGTGCAAAGCTTCTTGAGGCTTCCGGACATAAGGTATATCTTGGCGGAAACATAGGAAAGCCTCTGCTTTCGGAAATAGATAATATAACCCCCGATGATTTCGTGGTGCTTGAGCTTTCAAGCTTTCAGCTCCATACAATAAACAGATTTGAAAACGCCGGACTTCCCTTTGCATTCATAAATTTCCCGGATTCTGCGATAATAACAAATGTAAGTCCCAATCACCTTGACTGGCATGTGTCAATGGAAGAATATGCGGATGCAAAACGTGCGGTGTTTGACTTTATGAAAAGCGGCGGCAGACTTGTAACAAATGCAGACTGTCCTATATCCTCCGACTTTGCAAGAAGTGCAGAAGAACGCGAGCTTGACATTGTACTTTTCTCAGGAAAAGGCTCGGAATACGCTGATATATTCTACCGTGACGGCGAAATAATAAAATCCGTAAACGGAAAGGAAACAAAGTTACTGTCCACTGACGATATACTGATTCCCGGACTTCACAATGTGGAAAACTATATGGCGGCATACTCTGCCGTTGAACCCTATGTAACAGAGGATGCACTATATAAGGTTGCAACAACCTTTACAGGTGTCAGCTACAGACTTGAGCTTTGCCGTGAGAAAGACGGAGTAAGATTCTACGATAGCTCCATTGACTCCTCGCCCTCAAGAACAGAGGCGGCACTTTCCGCATTCCCGGAAGAAATGAACAAAAAAATAAATATAATTCTCGGTGGCTATGATAAAAAGATACCCTTTGAGACTTCCTTTGGCTCCTGCGTGTGCAGAAAAGCCAAAAGAGTCTTTATTTGTGGCGACACTGCGCTGAAAATTGAAAGTGCCATTAAAAAAGCTCCCGAATATGCTGACGGCACAACAGAGATAATTATGTGCGACAACTTTGACGAGGCAGTAAAAGGCGCGTGCGCTGCTGCCGAGAGTGGGGAGTGTGTTCTTCTTTCTCCCGCCTGTGCATCCTTTGATGCTTTTGCTAATTTTGAGGAAAGAGGAAAGCGTTTTAAACAGCTTGTTCGTGAGTTTAATTAAAGAAATATAATCAGACTACTAAAGGAGGTAAAAATGAAACCGGATATTCTTGAAATATTTGAAGCCTTAAAAGAAATAATGACAGTATCCGGCTATGAGACCGTAAACGCAAGGGCGGTGCTTGATACTGCAATTGAATGTACGGGAGATTTTTTCACTTCCTCTGAAATAAGCGAAAACGGTAGTGTCATTCTTTACCATCGCTCAAAGAACTGTGATGCAAAGACACTTCTTATTGATGCCCATATTGATACTATAGGGCTTGTGGTCACGGAAATACTTGAGGGCGGTTTTGTAAGAACCGCGCCTGCCGGCGGAATAGATAAGAGAAATCTTGCAACAGCAGAGATTGAAATATACGGCAAAGAAAAGGTAAGGGGCATATTTTCAAGTGTGCCTCCCCATCTTGCGGGTAAAGATAATACTCTGCCGGATTTTTCCGATATGCTTGTTGACACAGGAAGAAGCTATGATGAACTCTGTAAAATAGTTTCTGTGGGTGACCCGTGTGTCTTTGTGGGAAAAACAATAGGGCTTCTCGGCGACAGAGTTTCAACGGCTCACCTTGACGATAAAATTTGCTGTGCTGCAATAATTTCTGCTTGTGCGAGAGTTGGCGGAGATGCGGATTGTAATGTAACTGTACTTCTTTCTTCGGGTGAGGAAACAACGCAGGTCGGTGCAAAGACAGCTTCCTTTATAACAACTGCTGACGGAGCTGTGGCTCTTGATGTGAACTTTGCAAAGGAAAAAGGCGTTCCGGACTATCAGTGTTCAAAGCTCGGTGACGGTGCTATGATTTCAAGAAGTGCCGTAACGGACAGACGAATGACGGATATACTTGTAAATTGTGCGAAAATTGAGGGTGTAAAACACAAAGTAATTACCGAGACTACAGGTACCGGCACAAATGCCGATGTTATTGAAATTTCAAATAAAGGTACACCCTGTGCGGTGCTTTCCGTACCCATAAGATATATGCATACACCGGGCGAGGTTTTCGCTGTGGGCGATGCGGAATGTGTTTCGGATATACTTGTGTGTCTTATGAAAAACTTTGACAGATTGTCAAGGGAAAAGGAAACACTTCTTGGTGTAAGAATACTCAAAGGGGGAAGTGAAATATGAAGGAGCTTTTGTTTTCACTCTGCTCTCTTGACGGAGTATCGGGTAATGAAAATGCAGTTCTCCGGTATATTGCGCAAATGATTCTCCCTTATGCCGATGAAGTTTATTTTGACAGAATGGGAAATCTTGTATGCTTTAAAAAAGGAAAAAATGTACCGAAAAGAAAAATACTTTTTGCATCCCACGCAGACGAGGTGGGGCTTGTTGTAAAGCATATTGAGGACGACGGAACACTTCTTTTTGACAGTATAGGAATATTGGCAGGCTCACTTCCCACAAGGAGAGTACTCGTGGGGGATTCAAAGCTCCCCGGTGTTATCGGCTCAAAGCCAATACATCTTATTCCCAGATCCGAACGGTCAAAGCCACAGAATCTTGATGACCTGTATATAGATATAGGGGCGGAATCAAAGAAGCAGGCGGAAGAATATGTAAAAGTCGGTGACTATGTTTCGTTTGACAGCGAATGTATTATGCTGTCTGAAAATCTTATTAAAGCTAAGGCTGTTGATGACAGAGCAGGTTGTGCTGTGCTTATAAAGCTTATAATGTCCGAGCTTTCCTATGATACTCATTTCGTATTTACAAGGCGGGAGGAGCTTGGTACTCTGGGCGCTGTTTCTGCCGCAAACAATCTTACCCCTGATATATGTATTGTCTGCGAGGCAACAACTGCTCAGGATATATACGGCACTCCGGATATGAAAAAGGTAACAAAGCTGGGCGAAGGAGTTGTTCTTCCCTTTATGGACGGCGGAACGCTTTACTGTAAAGAGCTTTACCGCATTGCAACAGAGATTGCAGACGAAAACGGTATAAAGTGGCAGACAAAAACACAGGTTGCCGGTGGAACAGATGCCAGAAGTTTTCAGAGAGAGGGACATGGCTGTCGTGTTCTTGGCGTTGCACTTCCCACAAGATACATTCACAGTGCGGCGTGCGTGTGCAGTCTTGAGGATTTGGATTCACAGCTTCGCTTGTGTTTGCAGCTTGAAAAGGTACTCGGAGGAATTGAATAATGTTTGATATACTTGAAAAGCTCTGTAAAATTCCGGTAGCTTCCGGAATGGAAAGTGGGATTTTATCCTATATAGAAGACAATTTTGCGATAGACCTTGAAGTCTCTTTTGACGGCATGGGAAACCTTACTGTTCTGAAAAGATGCGGTAAGGAAAATGCAGAGAAAATAATGCTTTGCGTAAATGTTGACCAGGGCGGATTTATCGTAAATTATATCGAGGAAAACGGCTATCTGAGAGTTACAAGTCTTGGTAATCCCTCAACGGTATCCTGTGCATACGGTGAGCTTATTTCCGAGAGTGGTGTTTGCGGATTTATCGTACCGGAAAAGGGCGCAGATGTAAAAGAGGGCGAAGCGGAAAAGCTTTATGTGGATATTGGTGCAAAATCAAAAGAGGACGCACAGAATCTTGTAAGGCTGGGAGATGTTTTTGCTCTTGTTCCCGCAGTCCGTACATTGACAGATGGCAGAAAGGGCGGGCAGGGCGTTGCCCGGAGACTGCCGGTGGCAATTGCACTTTCAGTTCTGAAAAATATAACAAGCGAAAAAAATGATATATATTTTTCCTTTAATGTTCAGGGGGATTTGCAGAACAGAGGCGCAAAAACCGTTGCTTTTGATATAACTCCGGACAGATGCATTGTACTTGATATATGCGAGAGCTTTGATGTTGCAGGCGCGAAAAAAAGAGGCGAGGCAGTACTTGGTGAGGGCGCTGTGATTCTTGCAAAATCCGCCGACTACTGTATGACGCCACAGCTTAAAGAGGAAATAGTAGGTGTTGCCGAAAAGAGTGAAATTGCACATAAGGTATGCGTTTATTCCGATATGAGAACACCGTCGTCAGCTGTTTGTGCGACTTCTGTCGGTACAGAATGTGCAGAAATTTGTATCCCTGCAAGAAATATCGGAACAGGCGCTGAAATTATTGACACAGTGGATGCAGAAAATGTATACAGCCTTATATGCGGATTACTGGCATAATCGAAAATAAAAATCGGAAATTATACAAAAAGGGAAATAAAAATGGAAATACTTGAGCTTATAGAAAAAAGTGAAAAAGAGCTGAAAAGTAGCGGTGTCTTTGAAAGACTTGAGGATATTGCCTTTAAAAATCAGATGCGGGTTATGGATGCCTTCAGAAAATATAAGGTATCCGAGGCACACTTTGCAGGCACTACCGGCTATGGCTATGACGATATGGGAAGAGATACTCTTGACAAGGTATATGCGGATATTTTTGAATGTGAGTCTGCTTTTGTGCGTCACAACATTATCTCCGGCACACACTGCCTTACAATCGGACTTTTCGGGCTTCTTCGTCCGGGAGACACTCTACTTTCCGCAACAGGAAAGCCCTATGATACCCTTGAAGAAGTGATAGGTATAAGAGGAGAAAGAGGAAACGGCTCTCTTGCGGATTTCGGCGTTAAATACGATGAAATAGATTACAGCGGTGATGATATAAACCTTGATGAGCTTGAGAAAAAACTTCGTGAGGACGACAGCATAAAGGTGGTATTTATCCAGCGTTCAAAGGGATATTCCGTCAGAAAGACGTTATCTGCCGAGGAAATAGGAAAAGCTGCACAGCTTGTACACTCAATAAAGCCTGAAGTTTTTGTTGCGGTGGATAACTGCTATGGAGAGTTTTGTGATGAGCACGAGCCGACATTCTTTGGCGTTGATATATGTATGGGCTCGCTTATCAAAAACCCAGGTGGCGGAATGGCGGACTGCGGTGGTTACATAGCAGGCACAAAAAGAGCAGTTGAGCTTTGCTCCTACAGACTGACAAGCCCCGGTGTGGGACTTGAAGCAGGTGCCAGCCTCTACGGAAATACAAGAAATATGTTTAAAGGTATATTCTATGCTCCTCACACAGTTTGCGAGGCTCTTAAAACGGCGGCACTCTGTGCGAAGGTGTTTTCAAATCTTGGATTTAAGGTTTATCCCGCTCCCGACGCGCAAAGACACTGTCTTATCCAGACAGTAAGCCTTGAAACAAGAGAAAATCTTCTTGCTTTCTGCAAAGGAATACAAAGCGGAGCTCCGGTTGATTCTCATGTTACACCCGAGCCCTGGGATATGCCGGGATATGCAGTTCCGGTAATTATGGCGGCAGGTGCCTTTGTGGGCGGTGCTTCCATTGAGCTTTCGGCTGATGCCCCTTGCGTTGCCCCCTTTACTGTTTATATGCAGGGCGGTCTTACATATCAGAGTGGAAAGCTTGGCGTTCTTTATGCGGCAACGGAAGTGGAGAAAGCAAGATAAAAAGGGATATTCAAGGTTTTTTTAAACTAAAACTTTTCAAAGAATAAAACGGAGGTAACAACTATGTGGAAAACAAAACTTTGCCTTGCGGCACATTACGGCAATATGGATGTAAACGAGCAGATAAAGCTGTTCCGAAACATTGGCTTTGAGGGATTTTTTACCTCTTACGACAGTGATAATCTTGCGCAGTACCGTGAAACTGCAGAAAAATGCGGAATGTATTATCAGTCTGTTCACGCCCCCTTTGTCAGAATGAATGTTATGTGGCGTGAGGGCGAAGAGGGAATAAGCGCAAGAGACGAGCTTATAAAGTGTGTTGATGATACCGCGGATATCGGAGTACCGATTGTAGTTGTACATACATATATCGGTATGGGTGCGAGAAAAACCGATGTACCCAATGAAATTGGTCTTGGAAACTTTTCTGCAGTAGTTGAGCGTGCAGTGAAAAGAAATGTAAAGATTGCCTTTGAAAATACTGAGGGTGAGGAGTTCCTTGAAGCACTTATGAAGCACTTTAAAAATGTTCCACAGGTTGGCTTCTGCTGGGATACCGGACACGAAATGTGCTACAATTACAGCGAGGATATGATGGCGCTCTACGGCGACAGACTGATTGCAACCCATATCAATGACAATCTCGGAATAAGAGATATAAACGGTGAGCTTACCTTCCACGACGATTTGCATCTTTTGCCCTTTGACGGAGTTGCAGACTGGGAGGGTATAGCTTCAAGACTTAATAAGTACGGTTATAACGGAGAGCTTACATTTGAGCTTAACCTTAATTCAAAGCCGTCTCGTTACGATAATGATAAGTACCGTGAGCTGTCTATGGAGCGCTATGTAACCGAGGCGTATGCCAGAGCCTGCAGAGTTGCTACAATGAAAGAAAGACTTAAAAAAACACAGATATAAAGTGAAATTTATTTGCCACATTTTTCTGCTAAAGGCGGATTGTACGGTATAAATTCCCTTTTGTAAGTTTTACAAAGTATTAAACACTTTTTTGGTTTTGAGATTTATAATCAGAATAAAGAATAATCTATGAGAGGAGGCTTTGGAATGTCATCAAAAAGAAAAATTACAGCAGTTGTTCTGGCGTTTGCACTTGCATTTTGTATTGTTATAGTATCTGCAATAACGGGTAGTGGCTCAAAGTATAATGATGTGACCTACAGAAGTTATGCAAACCTTGTGGAAGACTCAGATATTCCGAGCCTTTTCAGAAATGATTCAGTCTTTGCTTCCTATAAAAAATATCCGCCGGTTATTTCTGATGGCATAGAGTATGTACCGGTTGAGCTGTTCCAAGGGCTTCCGAATGTGAAGATAAGCTACTCGAATGACGAATCCAATTTCTATATACAGAACAAAAATTCAAATAAATATATATCCTTCAGTATAAGGGATAAATATGCGGTTACAGGACAGAACAAGGTTTACGAGGTTGAGGTTCCGACATTTTTCGGAGTGCATTATGTGCCACTCAGAATTGTCTGCACTAGTACCGGAATAGGCTGTGATACATATAACGATGGTGAGAACAAAATATATGTTATCAAGGTTTACACAACTCCCGGTCTTTCCGCAAAGGAGCTTATACAGATTCACGCACCGCAGATATATTCCTCACAGCCTGATTCCTCTGGCACAAATTCCGGTACAGACGACAAGCCTCAGATAACATATAAACCGGGAACTATAATGCTGTTTTACTTTTCCGATGGTTTTTCAAATGCCGGAAGTACTCTCAATACACTTTTAAAACAGGGAATAAAGGCGACATTCTTTGTGACAGAGCAGGATATTGCTACATATCCGGATACAATAAGGAGAATATATGCCGAAGGGCATACTTTGGGGCTTGATTTTAGCAAAGAATCGGAGGAAGTATTTGCCGAAGGCGTGCTTGAAGAAAAAATAAACAGCGCTGAAAAGGCTCTTTATGAAACGGCAAAGACAAAGACAAGGCTTTTGTATCTTCCGGATTTTGAAGATGAGGAAATAAAAGCAAGAATTGACGCTATGGGACTTTGCACTGTCAAGACAAATCTTGACTCAGAAACAGGTAAGTACAGCGGAACAACTGCGTTTACAAGGCTGAACAACAAGCTTAAGGACATCCCGCGCAATTGCGGTTCGGATGTAGCCTATATAAAGATGAGCCACAACAAAAGCGGAAACTCGGTTGTCGCATCACTGTCGGAACTTGTCCGGGCAAACAAGCCTTTGAAAATGGGCGTTTATGATGAAACAATGAGCCAGTAACGGCAAAACAGCCTTTACCTTATCCGGCAGTTGAAACGGTCGGTGGTAAAGGCTTTTTATAATAGTAAAATGCAAGCGGTCTTGGTGGTTGCCTATGGGGATAGGCTTTGGAATTTTTGATTTAAGGTTGAGAGCAGTTGTTCGGCACTCTCTTTTGCAATATCGGTGAAATATTCGGAGTATCTTTTTAGAGTTTGTGGCATAAAGGAAATACAAAATTCTGAAGCTCTTCCGGGATAGGCGGAAATTTTCTTCAGGGAATTCTCCGATATATAAAGTGTTTCTCCAAAGAAATGCAGAACATCGCCGTCTTCGCTGAAATATACGGCTGGCTTATCTGCGGAGTTATTAAGTGTCATTGCCACAACCAGTGCAACTCCGAAGAATATAAGCGCAACAACACCGGAAAGGATAAAACCCACAATTTCGCCGAGATATTTTTTCATATCAATAAATCCCCCTTTTTCATATTTTAACCGTAACATAAATAAATATACCAATCACACAGAGAAAGGAAGAAGCCCGTGAAAAACAGTACTCTTTGCTACATAGAAAAGGATGGCAGGTATCTTATGCTCCACAGAGTGAAAAAAGAGAATGACTGCAACAAGGATAAATGGATAGGCGTCGGTGGAAAATTTGAAGACGGTGAGAGTCCGGAGGAATGTATGATACGGGAAGTGAGAGAGGAAACAGGTCTTACCGTTAACAGCTGGAATTACAAAGGGATTGTAACCTTTGTGTCGGATGTGTGGGAAACCGAGTATATGCATCTTTTTACCTGCGATGATTTCTTCGGAATTCCCATTGACAGCCGTGACTGCGATGAGGGAAATCTTGAATGGGTGGAAATATCAAAGATTTCGTCGCTACCTCTGTGGGAGGGGGATAAAATATTTCTTGACCTTCTGAAAAGGGACACCGGCTTCTTTTCACTGAAGCTTCAATATAAGGGTGACAATCTTGTTTACGCCTGTCTTGACGGAAGGGTAATAAAAAACAATTTAATTGATAATTAAAAATGGGGTTGGTTTTCTCTTTTATCAAACTTTTTAAATTCTTTTTAAGAATTTCTCAATGAGAAAATCAACCTCTTTCCGTACCGCAGTGTCTCGGAGAGTCTTTCACTATCAAAGAACAGTATGGAAAATACGGACATTACGGAAAAGCCACAGACGGCTATTCTGAAAAACAGCTTTGGCATACCCTGAAAAAAGTCACCGGAGCACAAACACAGAACAAGGCACATACAGAAGGACAACATAAGTGCAAAAATATATTTCATCATATCTCGGAAAAACATTGACATATCGTGACGGAAGCCGTACTTAAAAAGAATATACGGCTCATACCAGAAAGAAAAAAGAAGCACTCCGCAAAGCTGACCCAGAAGCACTCCGGCAATACCGAACCTTGGCGCAAGAATTATTGTTGCCAAAAGTGTGATTACAGCCTCTGCAATAGCCTTATATTTTTCTTTGTCAAACAGACCGAAGCCGTCAAGAAATACGCCGGTAGGACGACGCAGAGCCGACAAAAACATAACCATACAAAACAGCGCCGTAGTCCCCGCATTAAGTACCATTTCTGCACCTACCCAAAGCTCTACAATAATCGGATATGTAAAAAACAAGGAAAGCGCAAAGAACAGAGCGAGCGCAAACACCGAGAAAAGTGCCGTTGAATATACCTTCATCATACGCTCACGGCTGCCGGTAACACCGAGGTTTCCCACGCTTGCTGCAACAGAGCCGGTTATAATGGAAATAAAGGCAAGACAGACACCGGAGAGCATAGTGTAGTTTGAATACATAGTTCCACCGCCAAGCCCTATAAAAATAAATACCGCCATGTTGTCAACAGAACCACAAAGAATAGCTCCTACCTTGTGGAAAAATAACGACCCCGCCTTTGACTTTATCTCTGCCCGCACTTTTTCCGGAAGTTTTTCCGGAGTTTTTTTTATAAACGGGTACATTTTCCCTATTATACAGTAAAGTATGAGTTCACCGAAAAGTCCTGTGATTATTCCGCAGGCAAGACAGACGATGTAGTTTCGTGTTGTCAGAAGTACAATAAGCTGTGTGAGCTTTGAGGTTATGAATATGCCGTAGCCGAAGCCTGTGACAATATAGCTTTTCTGGTCGGAAACCGGAAGTATTCTTCTGTGAACTATAAGATAGGAAACTGACATTTCAACAAGGGAAAAAAGATATACCGTAGTTGCAAAGCCGGTATCGACAGATCCCTTTGAGAGATAAAGGGCAAGAGGTAGAGCAAAAAGCCCTGCGATGAATGTAAGTATTCCGGTCCTTTTATATATCTTTGAAAGATACCCCATTATTGAGTGGGTGAGATTATTGTCCGAATAGGCTAGGGGTCGGTAGAGACAAAAGGCGCAGGCAGCGTCAAACCCCGGCTCAATAAGGGTAAGAAAATTCAGTATGTGGGCGGAAAGTCCCGAAAAACCGGTGCATTCGCTGCCGAGAACCGAGAGAAAAATTCTCCGTGTTGCAAAGTTGAAGATAACCGTCATAAAATGTCCGAAAAGGGACACACGCAGATTCTTTCCCGATGCACTGACTCTTTCTGTAGCCATTTTAACTCCTTTGATTGTTTCTGGTTGTGCTTATGGGTATAAAAATTCAATTGCTTTACTCTGCCGTAAAATGCAAATCCACAGGTGAGGTGTCATTCTTTTCTTTAAGAACAGTAATCGGCTCAGAGTTTTCCATTTTTACTCCGCCAAAGGTGCCTGAAAACCCGCCTTCTTCAAATAACTGTATGACGCTGTAATTGTCAAAGGCAAAATCCAGCATTGAGGCGTGGTCACGGAAGTCTGTGCGGTCATCAAGGGTCACAACGATAAATTCGGTTCCGTCACGCAAAGCACTTGTCACAAGACATCTGCCTGAGGCGATTGTATAGCCGGTTTTTATACCGGTAGCTCCCGGATATGACCGCAAAAGTCGGTTGTGGTTTGAGAAGTATTTTACCGGTTGGTTGTTTTCATCTGTTACAATATGATTTTTTGTTCCGACTATTTCGCGAAAAAGGGGATTTTTCATAGCGTGATATGCTATTTTGGAGAGCTCAAGGGCGGTAGTTCTGTGATTTTCGGATGACAGTCCGTGAGGGTTTTCAAACCGGGTGTTGACAAGTCCCATCTCCGAGGCTCTCTTGTTCATCAAGGTCACAAAATCCTCGATACTTCCGCTGCAGGCAACGGCTATTGCGCAGGCGGCATCGTTTCCCGATTCAAGAAGCAGTCCGTAGAGAAGGTCTTTTATTGTTATCTTTTCTCCCGGAACAAGATATATCGACGAGCCCTCGACGCCGCAGACCTCGGCGGGAACGGTAAATACAGTATCCGGCGACAGATTTTCAATGGCAACAAGGGCGGTCATAATTTTTGTGGTGCTTGCCATGGGAAGTATTTTGTCTGCATTTTTAAGATATAAAGCCTCTCCGGTGTCGGCGCTCAGAACCGCTGCTGCTACAGCTCCGATTGAGGGATGATTTTCTGCGTTCCCAAAGACATAAATGCTGTCGCCGTTTTGTATACCCTCTGTGCTTGATGCCTGTATGGTGTGGGAAAATACCGGTGAGCCTGACATTTTTGGTATGTAGGTTTTTGTGTGGTTTTTCGGTAAAACTCCGTATATTGCAAGCACTGCAAAGGTAATAAAAAAAGTGCACCTTACAACAAGGGTAATTGTTTCACGCAGTTTTTTTCTGCTTTTCATTTTTAATCCTGCCTTTCCGCTTTTGTAGAACTCATACTAATAATATTTCAAGAAAATGGAAAATATACGGATTGCAAAGTTTTTACATTTATATGCAATTCTTGTACGTTACAAATTATACATAAAAACGGCTTGAAAATGCAGAGTCAATATGTTATACTACCGTAGATAAAGAAAGAAATGCGAGGGACTACAATTGCCAATTCAAAGAACGGATGCAGAACTTACGGCACTTTTTATATTCTCATCGCTCCCCGATGAAGTTACGCTGTCAGAAGCAGAGGAGATTTTACTGTCCTGCGATGGCTTTGACAGAATGGAAATAGACGGCTACATTTCGGAGCTTGAAAAAAGAGGGAATATATATATAAAACAAGCTAACAATGAAAAATATGTTGGAATTACAGAGCTTGGCCAGTCTGTAGTGTCGGCGTTTTCCGAAAAGAAGCCGCTTTACAGAAGCACTGTCAATAAGGCTATGCGCCATTACAAAAAAATTGTTTGCGGAATTGACTACCGTATAGACCTTATGCCTTCGGCGGGAGGCTCGAAGGTGAGTTTTGATATGCTGCTTAACGGAAAGATTTATTTTTCCACAAGTCTTTTTTTTACAAAAAGTATGGATGCACTAAAGGTCTACAATAGAATGGACAATGATCCTGAGGGTTTTTACAACGGTGTTATGACTGTTGCAACCGGAGAGATTGACTATCTCTGATATGCTCGTGCAGGTTAAAAACTAATATTTATTAGCAACTGACGATTGGCGATGTTATATGTAACTGTGCAAAAAAATAAAATGGCGGGAATTACCCCGCCACAGAATCAGCCGTTGTTGTGTTCCCTTTCACGGAAAAGAAGAGATGTGCACCAGAGTGCGCTGAGTGCGATAACAACATATATAATTCTGGAGAAAACTGCAGTCTGACCGCCAAAGAGCCAGGCCACAAGGTCAAAGCCGAAAAGACCTACAAGTCCCCAGTTTATACCGCCGATTATTGCAAGTACAAGAGCTAACCTGTCAAGCATTTATATATCATTCCTTTCAAGATTGTTTTCTTTGCTTCGCACAGCATTTCGCTTTTATGCGGCAATATTATTTTGATTCATAAAGTTTTAAATATACATAAGATTTTAAAGTAAAATTTTGGATAAAAAAGAGGTTTGCGTTATGAGAATGAGAAAGAAAAAACACACCGAGGACAGAATACTTGCCTGTGAAAAGGTGAATATCACAGATCCGGAAAGCTATATCGGCAAATGGCATGAAATGTGTGGCGACAGAAAGCTGTGTCTTGAAATAGGGTGCGGCAAGGGTAGCTTTGTGTACGGTATGTCAAAGAAACACAAAGACGACAGATTTTTTGTGGCTATGGAGGTTGTCAGGGATGTAATTATGCTGGCTATGGAAAAGGTTTCGGCGGATACCGAGATTGACAACGTACGCTTTGTTGCAGGTGATGCAAGAGATCTTCCGAAGATATTCGCAAAGGGCGAAGTTGACGAAATATATCTTAACTTCTCTGATCCGTGGCCGAAATCTCGTCATGCAAAGAGAAGACTTACATACAGAGTATTCCTTGAAATGTATAAGGAACTTCTTTCTGACGACGGTGTTATATATTTCAAAACCGACAACCGTCCGTTCTTTGATTTTTCCCTTGAAGAATTTCCGGCTGCAGGTTATGAATTGTCGGATGTAACCTTTGATTTGCACAACTCGCCCTATAATGATGATAATGTTGTTACAGAATACGAGGCGACCTTCAGCGCCAGAGGCTTTACTATCAACCGACTTGTTGCAAGACCAGCAAAGAAGTAAAACACTAATAAAAATTAGCAGTTTTGTCGAAAATGAAACTGACAGATAATGAAGTCGAAGGACTGATGAACAATGAACAATAGAAAATAAAAGAGGAAAATCGCAGAACGATTTTAACCGCAATTAGTCATTAGTCGTCATTAATTATTAAATTTTGTTCAATACGCCATTGAACACCCTCACTGAAAGGCGGTGCTGTTATGTCTGAAGAAAAATATGAAATGACTTTTACACAAAAGCTGGAAAATTACTGGTATCACTATAAATGGCATACACTTCTAGGTGCTTTTTCATTGATAATTGCCCTTGTATGTATAGTTCAGTGCACAGGCAGGAAAGAGCCGGATGCAATGATTATGTATGCAGGTCGTTATAATGTGCCGGATGAATACAGAGAGCAGCCCATAGACAGTGTGATGAAGGAGGACTATAACGGCGACGGAGAAAAAAAGGCCGATGTATTTCAGCTTATTATACCTATTAATGAAATAGACGGTGAATATGAACTCAAGGATGCCGTGGCTCAGACTAATAATGCTGAGTTTCAGAGATTCTATACCGAGGTTGCTTCAGGCTCTACAGTTATATATCTTTTGCACCCCCTGTTTTATGAGCAGGCAAAGTCGATGGGGGTGCTATGCCCACTTTCCGATGTTTTGGAGGGGGATGTACCGGAATATGCAGTTGATGAGTATGGGATTCCGGTATCCAAACTTTTCGCTTATAGGAGAACAACACTTTGTCACTATCCCCCTGACAGCATTATCTGCATAAGACGCGAAAGAGGTGCTGACTCAAAAATTATAGCTCCTGATGACCCGGATTATTACAGGAACAATGTCAGATTCTTCAATGATATAATATATTATTAACGGTCTGCCGGCGAAAACGCCGGCGACTTTTTTGTAAAATCGAGGTTTTCGTGTTTTTTTAACTGACAACTGGGGCATGAAGTGTATTAATAACATAGCAGCGACTTTGCAAGCGAGGCTTGAAAATGTGTATTTTATTACTAAAAAGCAGGTAAAACCGATATTTGTTACAAATATGTTACAATATAAAAAAACTCTTGCAAATCAAACATACTTATATTATAATATTATCGTGGGCAAAGATACATTTGCCGTATCTATTCATTTAGGAGGAGAAAAGATGAGAAAATTTCTCGCATTGGTGTTAGCTGTAATTCTTTCAGTCGGCACTATAAGCACAGTGGCAAACGCCGCTAAGTTTAAAGATGTTTCTGCGAGCGATGAAACACTTACAAAGGCAGTTGACCTTCTGACAAGTGTTGGTATAACAACAGGAACATCAGAAACCGCCTATGGAACATCCGAGGGCGTTACGCGTCAGCAGATGGCAACCTTTATTTACAGACTTATGAATGCAGGTAAGACTGTTGAGGGGAAGGCGGGTGACAATATAACAACATTTACAGACCTTGATGATCCTTTCTATTATTTTATGATTTCCTGGGCTAATGATATGGGAATCATTAAAGGAAGAAGCGAAACATCATTTGATCCCAAGGGCGGAATTACCCTTCAGGATGCTTATGTTATGATTGTACGTGCTCTCGGCTACGAAAAGAAGGAGACACTGGCATATCCCTACGATTACATAAATGTCGCTGAAAGAATCGGACTTGATGTGGGACTTCCTTCAAGTGTTAACTATACAAAGTCACTTACCAGAGGTAATGTTGCAATCCTTCTTTACAATGCGTTCTACGCTGATATGGCTACAGGTACAACAGCCTATGATAGCCATTATGAAGAGGTAGAGCTTCCCTCCGGATTGATTGATATAGTTGAAACCGGAAAGACTCCCTATACTGTTTACGACACAGTTGCAGAAAAGATTTTTGGTGTTAAGAAGACAGTTCAGAGAGTTGTTGCAACTCCCAACTACAGTCTTGACGGCTATGATCAGACAGATAGCAAAGTTAACGATACCGATATGGTATTGCTTGAGTGCTATGACAAGGAATATGCCGATACAGATACCGGACTTTTCCCTATGGAAATCGAAGCATCTTCCCTTGGAATCCTTGAAAATACCGATGATTACTTCCTTATAGATTTTTCAATTTACTATAAGCATGACGAAGGCAAGGATCCTGAAATCATTTCTGCTACAGCACTCGGCTCAAGAACCAAAAGTATTCAGAGCACAAATGTTAAGTTTGAAACAAGCCAGACCGACTATATGTATGTTAAGGCCAATGGAAACAGCGAAGCGAGATTTAAGGCATTTACCGGTAAGGTAAGCATTAACGGAAAAACAGCATATATATTTGATGCTCCCTGGTCTTATTCTAAACCGGATGACCTTCGAGACAAAGATGAGAATTGTATAACTTTCATTTCACTTGGTGCTAGTGAAAGAGATCCTGAGGACGAAGAATATGTTCCGGACTTTAACTTCAAGTCTGACACAGACACTATGGGTCGTGGCGCTGAATACTATGCAGGTCTTAGCGCTGATATGTATGTTAAGCAGGGTAGCAAATATACTAAAAAAGAAAGCTATACTTTGGGCGAAAAGGACCTTAGAGGTGTAGGTCTTTATACTTCCCATGGTCTTTTCCTGAGTGTAATAACAGACCTTCACAACAATGAAAACTTTGAAGTTGATGTTTGGGATTCCAACGGTGACGGCAAGTTTGAATATATGTGGATGAAACCCTATGCTATGGGTCAGATTGAGATTGATGAGGGCGATCCCTTTATCGAACGCCATAACAACGAGGATATTACAAACCTTGATAACTGGGGACCTATATACGAAGCAAAGGAAGTTCCTACAATCTACGCATACGGTGCACACTTTAAAGACGGTGAACAGCCCCTTGATGATATGGTTGCTATAGGTTACTTTAACGGACCTGCAAACTATATGAAAATAAGCAGTCTCACAGAACTTAAGTACAGCACATTTAGCTTTGACGGTAAGAAGGGTACAGGTAATAACGAACCTATTCTTAACGGATCAAGAAAAGATATTTGGGGTCAGGCAGCAAAAATGATTGGTATACCTACACCCCAGGGCGGAAGACAGGAAAAATCCGCAAAAGATACAAAGGATCCTAACAAGGTTGACGCTTTTGAAGGACCGTATGTTCTTACCTATTTCACCGATGATATGATTGGTGCTGAATTCCAAATCGCCCAGATAAACGGTCTCTTCTTCCATGTTAAACCCGCAGGCGGAACTCTTGCAACAACAAGCAACTATGCAATTATTTTCCCGAACACAAGAGGTGCGTATGCATATACACAGAATATCGGTGTTGTTACAAACGGTAAGCTCCAGTTGTCCGGCCATATGCTTGAGGTTATGATTGGCGGCCAGCTCCTCAATGTTCAGGTTAAGCCACAGACAAGCGCTACAGTTGCTGGAAATCTTACAGCTCCCGGTCCGGACGGCAGTTATTCTCTTATGCCTGTAACTCCCAAGGAACCGAACGGTGTTTATGATTTCACACCCTATGTTGGTAAGCTTCTCACATATACAGTAAACTCAGCTAATGAGTATATCTTCAGAATTGCTGCTCTTGACTCGCACACAGATAAGAGTGTTCTTTCAGGAAATGATCCTGATGCATTCTATACATACGAATCCGATGCAGATGGAATTATTACATCAGCATTTGTTAAGACCACAGATAATTTCTATCAGTTCCTTAACAAGGATTCCAAAGAGCTTCAGACACAGGTAGCTCCGTCAAGATATGTAATGTTCAGTGGCACCACAAGAGTTGTTATCAAGACATTTGATGAAGACGGAAATCCTGTATTCACAGTTTACAGCTCCGCAAAAATGCCTAACTTTGATAACTCCGATACTTTCAAGAATATAAAGTATATTGTAAAGAACAATCCTAAGTCTACAAATGCAGAGGAACTTGTTTACCTTTATGCTGAGTCCACAAGTGGCGATACAACCATTAAGATAAGCGATGTTCTTGACTATAGATTTGTTAAGGCTGTGAAGACAGTTAAGACTGGCGAGAACAAGGTTGTTTATTACGATGTATACAATCCTTTCAAGGGTACAATCGAAGAAGAATATGAGGCACTTTCTGATTCTGCAGAGCCTACTTGCGCAATCGGCGGCATCTACTCTATTTCCAACGGTTACATCTTTGACGAAAAGAACCTTGGTAAGATTTTTGAGTTAGGTAATGTTGCTACATCCGATACAAACAAGAACACAGTAGGTCTTGGTCTTGTTGAAGTCGGCAACTTTGATGAAGAAAACGGACTTCTTGAAATCGAAGGTGAAGACCTTCTCTTCAAGGTTGATGAAAATACAGCAATTACATTCCTCGATTATGATCAAGAAACAATTACAACAAAGACAGCTGAAATTCTTAACTCTACATCCGGCACCTTCAGATGTGGTGGCGACAAGAATATGCCCTTGCTTGCATTTGTCGCTTCCAGTGAAATAGAAGATGAAGATGAAGTAGAATACGCAGAAGTTATTTGTATTGTTCGTTGTAACGCACTCGCTGAATAATTGAGTATAATTTAAGGAGCCGGTTTCCGGCTCCTTATTTTAGCTATAGAAAGAAATCCCCCTCCGTGGATGAAGTACACACCAAAAGAGATTGTTTTGAAGGTGTATCTCATCAGCGGAAGGGGATTTATGCTGTTTATTTATATTATTTTGCAGTGACTTTAACCCAGGTATCAGTGCCGGATGTTACAACAAAAGCAGTATTTTCGGTGAATTCCGTGGCATCATCAAAACGCAGCTCTGTTATGGGATTGCCCTCTTTGTTGATGTAGTAATATTTTCCGTCTTTTCTGACTTTTGCAATGCCGCCGGAAAATGCGCTACCTTCTTCAAAAATACAATCGGTTAGTACTTTTCCGTCGGTTGTTATATATCCATATAGCTTGTCTTTTCGCACACGGATTATATCCTCCACTGCGATATGAACAAGGTCATATTCGGGGGATATTACAAGCTCTCCTTTTGTATTTATAAAGCCGTATTTTCCGTCTTTCATTATGGGAGCTACACCACATTCAAATCTGAAGTATTCGACTGTATTTTGCTTCGGGGCGTTGTATTCGGGAGCGACAACTACCCTTGACTCCTTATCTATATATCCGATTTTTCCGTTAGTGATAAACGCCGCAAGACCGTCTTTGTAATTATAAATTCCGTCACAGTCCATAGCGAATTTAATTTCGCCGTCTTTTCCGATATATCCGAAGTTCTTGCCGTCAGAGATTCTTGCCATTCCCTCGTGAAAATCGTCAAAATGCTCGTAGTCGCAGTAAAATACAAGTTCACCCTTTTTGTTTATATAACCGACATAGTCCTTTGAAAAAACTCTTGCAAGACCGTCCTTGAATGCTGCAGCTTCGTAAAAGACATTGTCAATTGCGACACTCCCATCGGTATTTATATATCTGTAATACTCTCCGTCATAGTAGCATCCGATTCCCTCGGAAAAATCAAGGACAGCTTCGTATTTGCAGTCAAGTATAAACTTTTCGGTTTCTACATTGAAGTATCCCCAGAGTCCGTCGGCGTTTTGTATTGCAACCACGCTGTCATTCACGGTGCGTTTGGAACCGTACTTGCAGGGGAGAATTGAGTTTCCGTCTTTGTCTATAAAGCCAAGGGAAAAATTCTCATTGAATACTGCAAATACACCGTCTGACATAGCGTTTATAAGAAAGTAGTCACCGGGGGAATTGTCGGTAACAGTAAGCTCTGTAATAAGTGGGATTTCTTCTTTTAATGTTTCTGGGTTTTCACTGACATTACTATTATCCGGTGTATTTTCTTTTTTGCCGTTGCAGGCAGAGAGCATAAGTGCAGACAGCATAACAATACTTACTCTTGTCAGAATATTTTTGATTTTCATATTTATACTTCCTTTATAATTATTCTTAGGTTAAAATATTTTCTTCAAATAACTCTTCGTTAAGATACTCGCAAAAAAGATTCCAAGGGTATTTTTCCATATCAGGAAGACTTCTTATATCGGTGTTCTTTTTTGTGAAGGGATGAACAAAGGACATTCTTGCACTGTAAAGGGCGATTTCTCCTCTGTTTGTATGACTTCCATATTTTCCGTCACCAAAAAGGGGAGTAGACCTTGAGGAAAACTGAACTCTTATCTAGTGAGTTCTTCCGGTGTGAAGCCGTACTCTTACAAGGCTGAGTGTCCCGTCTTCAGACTCCTTGCTGACGATAACTCTGTATTCCAGCGAGGCTTCCTTTACACCCTTTCTCATTTTATCCGTAACAAAGCTTTTGTTGCAGGAGGAATCCTTGAAAAGTAGGTCTTTGTATATACCAAAGTCTGATTCCGGCTTTCCGTGAACTATTGCAAGATATTCTTTATTTACTGCACGCTCGCTGACAAGTGCGGAAAATTTTCCTGCAGAAGTCTTGCCTTTTGCAATAAGCATTATTCCGGCAACATTTCTGTCAAGTCTGTGTACAGGAAACGCAAGTGGTATATTCTCCTGCTTTGCCGTTTCCAAAAGTACCGATTCTTCTTCTGTAGGCGACGGCTCACTGAGCATTCCGCAGGGCTTTTCCACAGCAATAATAAATTTGTCCCAGTAAATTACCTTTATCATTTCCGATTTTATCCATCCTTAAACATTTACTCAACATATATTATCACATCCCTTAAATATTTTCAAGTGCAAAGAGTAAATATATTATTTACACTGTCATAGGAAGAACACAGACGCAAAATTCTTGAAAGAGCAGTGTTGCAGGAATAAATAAACTCAAGCTGTGGCAGCGCAAGAAATATTTTTCCGAAGGTTTCAAGGGTTGAAAAACGAAGATAAGATGCAGCGCATAATGCGTCTTGCGTATCTGCAATAATATGGTTTTTTAAAAAGTCGTACATTTTCCTGTCTGGTAAAAAGCCGAAAAGTAATAAAGCCCGTACCGACAGGTTACAGCACAGGTCAAAATATTCTCTGCAATCGGAATTTTCCACTGTTTCCAAAAGACCGTAGGAAGTAAGAATACCAAAATACAGTGCCTTTGAACGGCATAGTATCTTCATAAGGCGTGACGATATATGTACAGCTCTTTTATCATCGGTACAGATATTCTCCGAAACACGGTAAGAGGAAAGCACAGAATGGTTATCAAACTTCTTACCTTTTATATTAAAAGCGGTATGAGCGAGGGTTTTTTCTGCTGTTTTGAACATATAATTGTATTTTTCCATAGCATAGTCCTTTTTCACAATGTTGGATGTTGACCGCACAGGGTCAGCCTTTGTTAAGAATATGCAGAGCAAAAAAGCGGTATTACCGGAAAAATAAATTATTATGTTAATCTATTTTGCTGAAAATGTAAATAATACGCCGTTACCTTTGACGGTGGTGGAAAAATATTATATAATATACAGTCGGAAGAAAATAATAATAAAAAGAAGCAGAAATGCGTATTTTTGAAAGGACAATAACAAATGACAAGAAACGATCTGAGAAATGTCGCGATAGTTGCTCACGTTGACCACGGTAAGACAACACTTGTTGATGAAATGCTTAAGCAAAGCGGAACATTCAGAGAAAATCAGGTGGTACAAGAAAGAGTAATGGACTCCAATGACCTTGAAAAGGAAAGAGGAATTACCATTCTTGCAAAGAACACCTCTCTTATTTATAAGGATATAAAGATAAATGTTGTTGATACCCCCGGACACGCGGATTTCGGCGGTGAGGTTGAGCGTGTTCTTAAAATGGTTGACGGTGTACTTCTTCTTGTTGATGCACAGGAAGGACCTATGCCCCAGACAAGATTTGTTCTCGGAAAGGCTCTGGAGCTTGGACATAAGGTTGTAATTGTAGTAAATAAAATAGACAAGCCCGGCGCGAGAATAAACGAGGTTATTGATGAAATACTTGAGCTTTTCATTGACCTTGGTGCTGATGACGAACAGCTTGACAGCCCTATTGTATTCTGCTCCGGCAGAAACGGAACAGCCTCTCTGAGTGCTGAACAGCAGGACGAGGACCTGACAGCTCTATTTGAATCTATAGTAAATCACATAGATGCACCGGAGGTTGACCTTGACGGAACAGCACAGATGCTTGTTTCCTCCATTGACTACAACGATTATGTGGGAAGAATCGCAATCGGACGAGTTGAGAGAGGAACAATAAAAAAGAATTCCGAGGTTATGGTTTCAAACTTCCTTGAAACACATAAGGACTACCGTTCAAAAATAGTAAATCTCTATCAGATAGACGGTCTTGGCAAAAACAGCGTTGACGAGGTTTTGGCAGGGGATATAGTATGTATTTCCGGTATTGCGGATGTTACAATCGGTGATACAATCTGTGATGTAAATGCACCGGAGGCACTTCCCTTTGTAAAGATTTCAGAGCCTACTCTTGAGATGACCTTCTCTGTAAACGACTCACCCTTCGCAGGTCAGGAAGGTAAATTCTGCACATCCCGTCATTTGCGCGCAAGACTTTTCAAAGAGCTTCTCAAAGATGTATCTCTCAGGGTGTCGGAAACAGATTCTACAGAAAGCTTCAAGGTTGCCGGCAGAGGTGAAATGCACCTTTCTATTCTTATTGAAAATATGAGACGCGAAGGCTATGAGCTTCAGGTTTCAGCACCTAAGGTTCTTACAAAGGTAATTGACGGTGTTGAATGCGAGCCTGTTGAAGAAGTAATCTGTGAAGTGCCTGAAATGTATGTAGGTGCTGTAATGCAGAGACTTGGGGAGAGAAAGGGCGAGCTTCTTGATATGATGCCCAGAGGCGACAGAACAAAGCTTACATTCCACATTCCCACAAGAGGACTTTTTGGATACAGAAACGAATTTTTGACAGATACTCACGGCGAAGGTATTCTTTCTTCAATATTCTATAATTACGAGCCTGTAAAGGGTCAGATTATAAAGAGAGATTCCGGCTCCCTTATAGCATACGAAACAGGTGTAACAACAAAGTACGGTATCTTCCAGGTTCAGGACAGAGGACTTATGTTCATCAAGGAAGCGATGAATGTATATGAGGGACAGATTGTCGGCGAAACCCCCAAGAGTGATGATATAGTTGTAAATGTATGTAAGAAGAAGCATATGACAGCTGTTCGTTCAACCGGTGCCGATGAAGCATTAAGACTCATAACTCCCAAGTTCTTCTCTCTTGAAGAAGCGATAGAGTATATCAACGAGGATGAACTGATAGAGATTACACCCAAGAGCATAAGACTTCGTAAGGCAATTCTCAACAATGTTGACAGAGCAAAGGCAACGGCGAAGCTCAAGCATAATTCCTGAAGGTAAAAAATATAAAAATAAACGGGGACTGCGGTAAGATATTCTGCAGTCCCCGGATTTGTTATAGGCAATAGATAATAAATAAGGTTAGGGGCGGTTGTTATTATCGCCCCTGATTTGTGTATTGAAATTTATTGCAGTTGGAAATTACTGAGTAAGGTTTAGTCTTCCGTTACAAAATAACCTCTGGGATAACTGCAGAGAGGGCAACGGTCGGGTGCAGAGCGTCCGTTAAGTGAATACCCGCAGTTTGTGCAGAGCCAGCCTACTTCCTCGTCGTTTTCAAACCGCGTGCCGTTTTTCAGCGTATCAAGATAATTGGTCAGCAATGTCATATGTCCTTTTTCGGCGTTTGCCGCATCATACATTTTTTGTGATATTTCGGAAAAGCCTTCCTCTGATGCAGTGTTTGCGTATTCAGGATACATTACTTCTGTTTCGTATTCCTCGGATCCTACAAGATTTTCCATATTCTGTATGTTGTTGCCGATTTCGCCGAGGTATCTCATCCATAGTTCAGCGTGCTCCAGTTCCTGATCTGATATTTTTTCCAGCATATCAGCAAGAATCGGGTCGCCGCTTTCTCTTGCTGTGTTGGCAAATATGCGGTATCTCATAGAGGATCTTGCCTCACCGCCAAATGCATCCGTAAGATTTTTATGAGTCTGTGTGCCGGACAGCGCGGAATGTACTTGATTATTCATAATAGTCCCCTTTCTTCTTTGAGCTTTTCGCTCAAGGTATAG
>JAFWWX010000066.1 GCA_017517985.1 Clostridia bacterium
ACAACGGAGGAATTACCGTCGGTCAGTATGATGTTGTACTTAACTTAAAGGACAGCGCAAACTACAAGTGGTCTGACGGTACGGAAACTGCGGCAAAGACGATTAAGTTTGAAATTAAAAAAGCAACTGAAAATGCAATAATAGATCTTGCTATTGAGGGCTGGACGTTTGGTGAAAGTGCGAAAACGCCTTCTGCTTCTGCGACCTTCGGTACACCTGCCTTTACCTATGTTGGAATAGGTGAAACCGTTTACACTGAGAGTGCAACCCCTCCTGCAAACGCAGGTACATATAAGGTGATTGCAAAAGTTGCAGATACAGCCAATTATACAGGTGCAAGTTATGAAATGAAATTTGCAATCGCAAAAGCAACACCGAGCATTTCTGCACCTACCGCAAAGACAGGTCTTGTATATAACGGAGCCGATAAGGCTCTTGTAAGTGCCGGAACGACCAGTGGCGGCGAAATGCAGTACAGTCTTGACGGCAGCACTTGGGCAACTGAAATTCCGCAAGGTAATTCGGCAGGCTCTTATACAGTTTATTACAAGGTTGTCGGCGATGCGAACCATGACGACAATGCAGGCAGTTATGTTTCAGTAACAATAGGAAAAGCAGATAAGACTGCTCCGGAAGTTGCTGGCGTGGATGAAACAATCAAGTCTAAGGCAGACGGCAGAATTACCGGTGTTGATGACACTATGGAATATAAAAAGCAAGGCGATGTAAACTATATCGCTATTACAGCCGATACAGTTGAGAACCTTGCGGCAGGAACCTATCTTGTGAGATATAAAGAAACTGAAAACTATTTTGCAAGTTATGACAAACAGATAGTTATTGCTGACGGTGTAATGCTTACAATAGCATTCAATTCCAATGAAGGAACATCCGTTGACAGTGTAACCTGTGAATGGAATCAAACGATTACAGCACCGACAGAGCCTACAAAGGATGGATTTGAGTTTATATCTTGGTATCTTGATGATACCTTAACAACCAAGTGGACAAATGAATATCAGTTTACAGCTGACACAACTCTTTATGCAAAATGGGTTCAGGGAACTGTATCAGATTACGAAGATCATGTTGATGAGATTGAGGCTGATGGCTTAAATGATGTAGCTAAAGCAGAAGAAACAGATATTAAGCTTGTTGTTCAGGTTGAAGAAGCTACTGAAGGGGATTCAGAACAAACTGCAATTAAAGGTATTGCAGATGCACCCAACAATTTTGGTTTCTATGATATTACTCTTGAAAAATCTTCTGGTGGTTATGTTACAAACGCATCGAGCGTAATTGAAATCAAACTGCCTTACGATTTCACAAGAAAAACAAATATCAAGGTTTACAGATACCATAGTGGTGTATCAGAAGAACTTGCTCAACTTGATGCAAGAGCAACCGCACCTTATGTTGACGGAAAATGCTATGTTGATAAATCAAACAACTGCATTTATATCTATTCATCAAAGTTCTCAACCTATGCGGTGGCTTATGACACAGTTCGTTCAAGCTTAGGCGGCGGAACAACACGCTACACTGTTAAATTCGATACAAACGGCGGCAGCAGTGTATCAAGTGCGACAGTTACAAAAAATGCAAAAGTTGCCGAGCCGAAAACTCCTGAAAAGGACGGCTACACATTCGGCGGTTGGTACACAGATGAAGAACTTACCGAAAAGTATGACTTTGAAAGCAAGGTAACTAAAAACTTTACTCTCTTTGCTAAATGGGATAAGCACGATGATGAACAGTCCGGCACAGACACACACAACTGCCCGTCATTGGCGTTTGATGATCTTGACATTACAAAGTGGTATCACTTCGACACCGACTATGTAATCGAAAATGGAATCTTTAAGGGAACAACGGAAACAACCTTTGAACCTGACTCTGCTCAGACGAGAGCAATGATGGTCACTGTTCTCTAT
>JAFWWX010000385.1 GCA_017517985.1 Clostridia bacterium
ATACTCTCTGCATTACTTGCAATAATGCTTTTATCAACCTCAATTACATTTACAGTTAATGCGTCGACAAATGAACCCACAACAAAAGAGCTAGAGGCCATTGTTAAAATTGTAAAGCCAAAGCTTGATGTTCCGGAACAGTGCAGTAAATTCAGTTGGGATTATAATGCAAAAAATGCATACAACGATGCAAGCTGGCATCTTACCTGGGAAACAAAGGACGATGCTGAAAAACGCGAACGAGTACAGGTTAACTGTGACACCAAGGGTAATATTATAAACTATACTTACCGTGATTATAATAAACAGTACGGACAGATTCCTGATTTTTATAAGGATGACCTTGAAAAAGTATCCAACGATTTTCTTTTTAAAATTGCTCCTGAAATTTATAATAATGTAAAATTATATGATTCATACGGTTCAGGTGTTTATTCAGGGCAGTTTACATATAATTATGTAAGATATATTGATGGATATATGTTCCCTGAGAACTATGTTACTGTTGAGGTGGACTACAATACAGGTAAGGTTATATCTATGTATTCCGATTATGACTATGAGCTAGAAATTCAGAAGAGTGATAATATCATTTCTTCAGAAAAAGCTGAAGAAATACTCGGAACACGTCAGAAAATGGTTCTTACATACCTTACAAAAACAATAACAGATGAAGTAACGAAAGAAAAAACAATTAAAGCCTTTCTTGTTTATAAACCGGAAACGAGTTATCTTGCAGTTAATGCAATTACAGGCGAAATTTATGATACAAAATCAGAATGGTCTGTAAATGATAAGCTTCAGGCAGGCGGTGCAATTTTTAATGGCAGTATTATGACTGATTCAGCTGAAAGCGAGGAGGCAAGAAAGGAATATCAGCTTACAGACGAAGAACTTGCAGGATTAAGTGAGCTTGAAGGACTTATATCTAAGCAAGATGCTATAGAAGCTGTAACTGATAACAAATATCTTTATCTTAATCCCGCACTTACTGCAGTAAGTGCATATCTTCAGAAGAATAACAACAGTGCAAAAACAAGTACATATCAGAATGACAACGGTTCATATGTCTGGTATATAAGCTTTTCAAATCCTGTAATTGATAATAAGTATTACAGCTATGCATATGCGGATGCAGCGGTCAATGCACAAACAGGTGAACTTATTTCTTTTAACTCCAATCTTAACGACTACTACTATTATTCCAACAATAAACTTGATATACCGGATGTGAAATTTAGTGAGGAAGAATCACTTAAAATTGCTGAAGAATTTTTGGATACATATTTTCCAGAAAAAATTAAGAATACCGTTAAATCCTCTTATAACAACGAAAATGTAATATACCGCTCAGAGGAAAATGGAGAGTTTATCGAAAACCGCTATGGTGCTCATAGATTTGGTTATACAAGAGTTAATGAAGGTGTAAAATTTACAAACAACAATTTGAGTATTGGTGTTGATGGTGTAACCGGAAAGATTTACAGCTATAATTGTAACTGGTGGACAAATGTAGAGTTCGAATCTCCTGAAGGTGCAATATCTCCTACGGAAGCATTATCATATCTGTTGTCTGAAAATAAGGGTTACGGAGTTGTTTACGAAAGAAATATAACCTATTTATATACTCCTGTTACTGAAAATTCAAAGATAGATGTCTGTCTTGCCTTTGTTGCATCCTTGATGAAAACACTTGAAACGGGCGGGGATATTGACAAGATTATCGACAAGTATGCTAAAAACATTAACAGAGAAAAACTGATTGATATTATAAAAGCAAACAATGAAGATGAAATACTTGATTTTGTTTTTGCACATTTCGGAATAACAAGCGAAGAAGCAGATAAAACCGCAAATGAATATGTTGACACAAGCCTGTTTTACGATAAGGAGACATCTGCAAGACTCGTATACAAATTGTACGATGCTGATTCCGAGTATGTATCTCCGTTTACAGGCAAATTACTCACAGGCAGAGGCGAGGAATATATAGAAGAGTCAGATACATTTACATATTCTGATCTTGAGGGTCACTGGATTGAAAAGGATGCTATGCTTCTTGCAGACATTGGAATAGGTTTTGATAGCGGCGTATTTAACCCCGATTCTCCGATTACAGAGATGGAATATGCACAGCTTTCACAAAGCATGAGCTTCTATATCCCCGGTAACGAGAATGAAGTGACACTTACACGAATTGATGCAATAAAATCCGTTATAAATTCTCTCGGATATGAAAAAATAGCAAATATCAAGGGTATTTACAAGACAAATTTCCTTGACAGCGAAGAAATAAAAGAAGAAGATACTGGATACATCGCCATTGCATCTGGACTTGGTATTATAAAGGGCGACGGTGCAAATATAAATGCATATTCGTATCTCACCAGAGCACAGGCAGTAAGTCTTCTGCTTAATGCAATAAGAGCAACAAGATAATATATTGCGAAAAGAACTCGTTTAAAACCCGGGTTCTTTTCGTTTCTTTAAACAACATATATAAAGGTGGAATTACAAAGATTTAATCTGAAAATATAATTTACAATTAACAGTTGTTCGTTTGTATTTTCTGTGGTAAAATAATTCAAATAATATGTTTTATGAGGTCTGTAATGGAAAAATATCTTGAGGTAGGAAGAATAATTAACAAAAGAGGAATAAGGGGAGAGTTGAAAATTGAACCTTATACAAATAGCGAAAATGATTTTTTTGATTATTCAAAGGTATATCTTTCTTCTGACGGAAAAGACGAAAGAAAAATCGAAACCTGTAAGCCTTATAAAGGATTTGTATATTTAAAAATATCCGGTGTAACAACACCGGAAGAAGCAGATTTGCTTAGAGGCAAATATTTATATGTTGACAGAGACGATATTGAACTGTCCGATGATGAAATTTTTATCGCAGATATAATTGGACTTGAAGTTATTGATGCAAATACCGGCAGGGTATATGGAAAAGTAAAAGATGTTGTAAATTACGGCAGATATGATACCTATATTATTTCGTCAAAAGAAAATGAATATATGCTTCCTGCTGTAGATGACTTTATTGATAGAATTGATATTGATAAAGGTGTCTTTGTAACTCCAATAGAGGGACTTTTTGAAGACGCAGAGGAGATAGGTGAATAATGAGATTTGATATTTTGTCCGTGTTTCCTGATATGTTGAAAGGTGTACTGTTTGAAAGCGTTATAGGTAATGCTGTAGAGAATAATATACTTGATATAAGATTACACAATATTCGTGATTATTCAACCAATAAACACCGTAAAACAGATGATTATCCCTTCGGTGGTGGCAGGGGAATGGTTATGACACCACAGCCCGTTATTGACTGTTACAGAAATGTGCTTGATGGTGAAGAACACATTCATACCGTCTATATGTCTCCGCAGGGAAAGATTTTGACACAGGACAAAGCAAGAGAGCTTTCGAAATTGCCTCGCCTTATTATTTTATGCGGACACTATGAAGGCTTTGATGAGAGAATTATCACATCAATTGTTGATGAGGAAATTTCCATAGGGGATTATGTTCTGACGGGCGGTGAAATGCCTGCAGCGATTCTGGTTGACTGTATTTCGAGGATGTTGCCGGGAGTTCTTCCGGAAGAAGAATGTTTTGAGAACGAAAGTATAGCATCCGGCATACTTGAGTATCCTCAGTATACCAGACCAAGAATTTTTGAGGGGATGGAAGTTCCTGAAATTCTTTTTAGTGGACACCACGCAAATATTGAAAAGTGGCGTAGAGAAAAAGCACTGGAAAAGACTTTGAGAGTTAGACCTGATCTGATAGAAAAAGCTGAATTATCCAATAGTGATATTGAATTTCTTAAAAAGCTTTAATATAATTTTAGAATGAAGGGAGTGATGTGTGTGGGTACATACAGAGCTGAACCGAACAGTAAAAACAGAAATAGCAGAAACAGTGGTTTTTTAAATAAGATTTCATCACTTTTCTTTAATTATGAAAATCTTGAAACAAAATTGTACGAATCAGCTGTTTTTACTTTTATTTCGAAATTATATCATAAAATTAACTTTATAAAATTTCTCAAAAAAAGTATATCGAAGAAGGCCGAATCAAGTAAGATATTGGGGGAAATCAATAAATTTGTAAAACTTTTGCCTGTGCTGTCTTTGAGAAGTTACAGTATAATTACTTTTTTTATAGGAATTATTCTTGTAATATTTAATGCTTTTAAGCTTGTTGCAAATATTGATCCGATAAATCCAGATGCATGGTTTCCGATAGGCACAGGTGCACTTCTTGTTCTTATTTCGGGAATTATGTCTGTATCACAAAAGCCGGTTGGTGTTTTAATAAATGAAAGTTTATTTCTGTCAGGAATTTTATTTAACATTCTTTCTTTTGATAAAAAAGAATTTGATACTAATTTATTATATACGCCAAATTCATTTGTTTTGATCTTTTTTGGTATATCTCTTGGCATTTTGTCTGCCGCATTTAATGTACTGAATATATTATTCTATGTTTTTGTATTTATACTAGCGGTTTCCGTTATTAAAAAGCCTGAAGCAGGTATTATACTGACCTGTCTGCTTCTGCCGTTTATTAATGGAACAGAATTATATCTTATTATAGGTTTGAGTTGTATTTCAGTGTTACTAAAAGTTCTCAGAAACAAGAGAGTTCTAAAGTTTGGATTGTTTGATCTTGGTGCCTTATTCTTTGCTTTAACAATATTACTGTGCGGAGCATTTGGTTTGCAGTTGAAAGAAAATTTTATTAATTCATTTTCTATTTTAATATTGTTTGCTTTTGGCTGGATGTTGTCAAATACAATGAAAACAACAGAATTATCAGGAAAGTGTATCAAAGCTCTGACTGTATCTGTTACTACTACATCATTATTGGGGTTTCTGACTATTATAATAAATTCCCAAAACATAAACAAAATAAACTTTTTCTTCAATTATATAAGTGAGTTCTCAGAAAATATAGCATTTGTACACTATGAATATTTTGCATTGTTTTCTGTTCTGATTATACCTTTTATTTTGGCATTTTACAAAAGCTCGAAACTGTTAAGTATTCTTGCACTTGTAATTAACTTTGTTTATATAATTGTTTCAGGAAATATTGCACTGTGGATTTCTGCAATACTTGTTTTTATTATTTATTTTGGAATAAAGCGTCCTGTGTTATTTTTATATTTCGTAACACTTGTTGCAACAATAGTAGCTTTAAAGTTTGTATTCCCTGATTTGTACTCTCTGATTCATGATTTTTTACACAGCTTTTCTAATCACAAAAATATAGATCAGGAGATTTTTGTTGCAAACAATTATGGAATAAAGTCGGCATTACAATTCTATTTCTCTGGAGCTGGTAATGGGCAAGGAGTTGTACAACATATATTTAACAGTAATTTTGGATACGGAAATGATGTATACGCGAACTCAAGCTCGTATTTTATCAGTTTACTTGTAAAGTGTGGTATAACAGGAATAATTTCTTTACTATGCTGTTTAAGTTTATTTGCTTCAAATTGTTTAGGACTTGCTCTCTCTGATAGATATTTGAACAAAGAATGTATAAGATTTGTTGTATCGTGCCTTTCCGGAATTTGTGCGTTTGCTCTGTCTGCATTACTTTTTCCATTCTTTTTAACTGATAATATGATATTGTTTATTATAATAATTCTATATATCCCTGTAGCCATTGGTAAAGGTCTGAAGATAGAATACGTTCCATCATATATCGAAGTTGGATATGAAGAATAATTTTGGATTGTAATTTTTATAAAATTCTAAATGAGGTTTATATGAGTACTGCAAAGAAGAAATTTAATATAGTTGATTTTTTAATTATATTTGTTATACTTGCAATAACTGCGACAACAATTATAAGAATTTATGTTGTGAAAAGATTTGAAAATGAATTTTCTCCTGCAGAAGCCAGTATTACACTTTCACTTGATAGTGTTGATGAAAATACAGCGTCAAAAATAAAGGTAGGCGACAAAATCTATATTTTTGATAAATTTGGAAATACTCCTTTTGGGGTGGTTTCGGATGTTAGTTCTTCTAAATCCATTGTTAATGCTACAAAGAATAAGAATGAGTCATATTTTAAATTAAATGTGGATTTGAATGTCAGTGTACAGGGAAGCACTAACAGTAACGGAGAATTTTTGTTGGGGAAAGATGTTATAAAGCAGGGAATGTGGTTCAATGCAAATAACGGTGTTATAGAGTTTGATTGTGAAGTGATTTCTGTTAAAATATTCAATTGAGTATTTAATGTGTTGTGTTTTTGCTCAAAATTTGAAATAATACTTCAAAATTAATTGTGCATATAATAGTTTTTTTAAAAATGTACTTGATTTTGTAACTAAATACAGTTATAATTATAATAACTTATAATATCTCGTGAATAAAGGAGCTAAAAAAATGACATCAAAAGAAGTTGCTGTAAAGAGTTCACAGGGACTCCACGCAAAGCCCGCATCCGTATTTATTCAGAAGGCCAACACCTATAAATGTTCTATTTGGGTAGAGAACGGCGACAGACGTGCCAACGCTAAGAGCCTTCTTGGTGTTCTTTCTCTCGGTATCACAGGTGGAGCTAATATTATGATTATTGCAGACGGTCAGGATGAAAACGATGCAGTAGAAGGTCTTGCAAATCTTGTTCAGACGGTTCTTAAAGATTGAGCATCATTGACGGTATAATATAATTGTTGATGGAGAGCCGTAAATAGCGGCTCTTTTGTCATATATACATATTTCGGTAATAAAAGGAGGATTGGTGTGACACACAGCGAGTTAAAAGAAAAAGTCAAGCTTCTTCCTTACGCACCGGGGATATA
>JAFWWX010000386.1 GCA_017517985.1 Clostridia bacterium
CATTGACCAAGTTGTTTGTAACATTTCATTGTACAATGAGTCAGGAAGTCCCAATTTCATGTTCATGTCCTTTATAGAATAAGCAATTGACAAATTCGAATAATCGTCTAAATCATACACATTTGTATCTGCCATAAGATAAGATCCATCTGATCCGACCTCCCAACCATATTTAACATCAGATTCAATTTCGTCATACAGTTTTTTAAAATCAGGGGCTTTTTTCTTGACATTTACAACACAAACTGCTACTTTCCCATCAGCAGATGCGGTAATCGTGCAAGTTCCTTCTGCAACGCCTGTTATTAAACCTGTAGAGTTTACAGTTGCAACAGAATTAGCTGATGATTGCCAAGAAATGTTTGTATCAGTTGCATCGTTTGGTACCACAGTGCCAACTAATTGCAAGGTTTCTTCAACCTTAATTGTGACGGTTGATTTGTCTAATACCACATTTTCAACTGCCACGTTACATGCAGTAAGCGAAAATATTGATGTTAATACACACAATAAAATCGTAAAAGTGATGCTGATTTTTTTAATCATTTTCATTTGTTTTTCTCCTTTAATTATTGGTTTAATCGTATTAAATTATTTTCATTTAGATTTGATAAAAATTTTTTGAACACGAATGTAGGGATCGAGCCACCTGCTAAATATAAAGTTTTGTTGTCCGCATATAGTCCAATCGTGGTAATTCCTATTACTTCGAAATTTTCATTGATAAGAATTCCGGCACTACTGCCAGGTGCTATATATGAAACATACAGAATATCTTTAGCTTGAGAACATGAAGCGAATGTAAAAAGCAACATTAAATGTATAACAAGTATTGATATCTTTTTTTTCATATAATTCCTCACAAAAAAAGTGCGGCAACCGAAGTTAACCGCACCGAAAAACGCAAACTCCGATTGTCGCGAAACAAAATCAAAAATAGAACGGGATATAATCTCGTAAACCATAATGAGTGGAATCTGCGATTTTACCAAATTCATATCATTATGGTTGCCGAAATAAGAGTATAATATCCCTAAAAAGATAAAAATACCCCAAGTTCTACTTTATTCGATTTTGTTTCGCATACTTATTATAACCTTTTTAGAGAATATTTCAATAGTTTTTGAGTGAAAAAAGAGAAAATTTATAAAAAACAATAATTGAACGATACCCCATAAATTGAACGAAAGGGGTATAAAGTGAATGATTTATATTTTACGGATAAAAACAAAAATGGATTGGAAATCACTTTCGTGGAAAGTGTATATCATCAGACACGAAGTGGCTGAATATCATCAATGCAATGCATTGTATATCATCATTGCGGAGTTTTAATACACGCTAAGGCGTGATGATATGCAAAAAAGAGCGATTTTCTCGCTCTTTTTGATGATATGCACGCAAACAAGTTGCGTGATGATATGCCATTACTCCGTAATGGATAAAAAAAGTCGTATCAATATGATACGACTTTTTTGTGAGTAATCTAAAACTTTGATACCATTTTACTATGGGTGCAAATTTTAAAATTATAGGTGCATTTTATTACAAGTGGTTTCACCCGTTTAAGTTCGCGAACTAGAAATTATCAGTCTTCTAAAATTGAGATTTTAATATCTCCCGTATCAGTGGTAATTTCGCATCTCCCGCCGGTAATGGAATTCGGGACATTAATGCGGCCTGTATCGGTTTTTATGATAAATACTTTATTGGTAAGCAAACTGCCTTCAACATCCCCGGTACTTGTCGTTATAAAAAGCTCTGCTGCATCCGAGCGGTCAAGCGTTACGTCACCCGTGCTTCTTTCAACAGAGATCTTTTCTGTGGAAATAACATTTTTCAGTGATATATCGCCGGTTCTTCCCGCTGAGGTAAGATTTTTGCACGCAACATCGGTAAGATAAGTTTTCCCGGTTGATACACCGATTGTAATATCTTCCTCACAAGTCACAGATGAAACAGTCACATTGCCTGTAGACACGGTAAGATCAAGCGAGCTTGCTGATATACCTTCCGCATAAATGTCACCGGTACTCGCCGCTATTGTAATATTCTCCACAGCCGAAGCATAGCACTTAACATTACCTGTACTGAGTGAAATATCAATACTCTTAAATTTAAAATCCTTTGATATCTCGATATCACCTGTGCTTTCTTCGATGACAAGCGAAGAATACGCTTTTTCGGGAAGATAAACCGTAATCTTCGGTGAGTCGATATTAACCCCGATATAGTCATACCATTTTTTATTGTTAACCACATTAATCATAAGAGTACCATTTTGTATTTCAACGGAATGGATACTCTTTGCATCCTCATAACAAGCTACTCTGCACATTCCGTCATTAGACGGAACAAAAGCAATATCAGCTGTATCTGTTTTTATAGATACATTGTCGAATTCTTCATTGATTTTGTGGATGTTGGTTTCATAGTCACTTAAAAAGCAGGCGGTCAATGTTAATAGCCCCATACTAAAAACGATAAACAAAAGCAATCGTAATAAGGCTGAGTGGCGCATTGAATTTCTCCTTTTAATAAATTCGTATTTTTCAGTGAGTTTATTGTATCACAAAAAACAACAAAAATCAAGGAATTTTTATAAATTAATAATTGAACGTTACCCCATAAATTGAATGAAAGGGGTATAATGTGAACGATTTATATTTTACAAATAAAAAGGCTTGCAAGGGCGAAAAGACCGAGCAAACCTACATTTTTGCTAAAAAATCACCGCCAAGGCGGTGTATGTAATTTTGCGTTAGCAGAATGTAATCAATTTGATAGAATTGTATGTAATCAAGCAGAAAATAACATACGCCTAAGGCGATTACATACACGGCAAGCCTTAATTACATACCAAGCCTTTCTGCTTGAATAAAAAAGACTGCAATTTTGTATCAAAATTACAGTCTTTTTTGTGAGTAATGCAAAATTTTGATACCAATTTTTTATGGGTGCAAATTTTTTAACTATGGGTGCATTTTCCTACAAGGTCTTGCACCCATTTTTAGTTAGATAAATTGGAATTTGATTATTTGCTTGAATATGTATATTTTGCGATTAATGTTTGTTCAATACTATCTTCCGTTGTATCTGCAAAAAGGGTTCTTTCGTAAGTATAGCTTTCGTGTTCAAGGCAAACTTCCAACATAAAA
>JAFWWX010000387.1 GCA_017517985.1 Clostridia bacterium
GAACCGCTCAACTTTATTGATGTGTACTCACGTATGCAGATTGAACAGCTCATAACGGAGTTTGCCCCGACCATGCTCCTGGTAGAACATGACAATGTTTTTCGAGATACTGTGGCAAGTAATATTGTGAATATCTAAATTGGTTCTTCCGCAATTTTACGTTTTTTGCTTTAATAAAAATGGAGAATGCTGATTAACACTGGCATTCCAGTATTGAAAAATTACAAAATACGGATAATTGCGTAAGAACCTCTAAATTAAAATAATTGTATGGGTTAATTCCAGTTTAACGGAGAGACAAATTAGAATTTGAAAAGGAGAATATTGAGTATGGAAGCTTTATATGATACTGCACTAGCTACAGTTAAACCTATTAAATTAAAGAAAAATGGTGAAGCCGGTCATGTGGCTTGTGCATTAGAAACAATAAATGGTGTAATTTATACAGGTGTTTGTATTGATGTGCCATGTTCAATTGGTATTTGTGCAGAACAAGCAGCTATTGCCGAAATGCTAAAACATGGTGAGACTCAAATAAAGCAGATTATTGCCGTTTATGAAGATGGAAGTGTTCTTCCTCCTTGTGGAAGATGTCGAGAACTTATTTCACAATTAGATGTTAAGAATGAAGATACCATTGTTTATATCGTTAAAGATAAAGTGTTAAAACTAAAAGAATTATTACCTGAAAGGTGGGATAAAAAATGGGATTAAATAAATTAACAAATCATATTTATTTCTTAAAACATAATCCTGAAGTTGATAGACCAATGTTAGGATATGTTAAAGGAGATAAATATTCCTTAGCCATTGATGCTGGATACTCACTATCACATGTCCAAGATTTTTATAACGCCATTGATTTAGAGCATTTTAAAAAACCTGATTTTACAGTTATAACTCATTGGCATTATGATCATACATTTGGTTTGCATGCCATTAATGGTATTAGTATAGCACATGAAAAAACTAATGAGTTTCTTGAAAATGAAAAAATAAAAGCGGAAGATGCCAATTATATTAATGTTTTAAAGAAGGAAGATATTCATTTTCAAAAAGAATATAATCATCTAAATGAATTAACTATCACCCTTTCAGATATATCATTTACTAATAGTGTGACTATAGATTTAGGTAATGTTACTGCAAATGTATTCCATGCCACATCACCTCATTCAGAAGATACGGTTTGTATTTATATTCCAGAAGACAAAGTATTGTTTTTAGGCGATTCAACCAGCGAAGATTTTTTTAACGATTGTTATATGGACAAAGATAAATTAAAATCATTAATACATATGATTGAATCTATGGATTGTAAGTACTGCGTTTTAAGCCATTGTGAACCACTACTAAAAGAAGATTTGCTTGCTTATTTATACAGTATTATCTAGTAAATATTATTAATAAAAATTTGAAGGAGGCAAAAATGGAATATACAAAAGAGGAGCTAATTGAGGCAAAGCGACAGATTGACTCAACTCTACATAAATTAAGAGAAACGATAAAAACTTTGCAATCAAAGGATAATCCGGAAAGATATAAGTCACAAATCACATTAGCCAAAAGACGTGTAAAGGCATTTGAAATTGCAAATTACTTTATAGAAAATGAAATCGAAAGCAGTTAGACAACTTTCAGTTTTCTTGAGCATTGCAAATTAACAAAAACTCGTGATGCAACCCAAAGTTTACATTTAGAAACGGCGAATTGGTGGTATGATTTTGCTGAGTGTTCTATAATTTAAGCAACGCAACGTTAGAAAACATAAGGAGAATGATTATGACACTTGGTGAAAAAATATCAAAATTAAGAAAAGAATACAATTACACTCAAGAGCAGCTTGCCGATATTCTCGGTGTTTCCCGTCAGTCAATCAGTAAATGGGAGTCAGACATTGCCTACCCCGAAACCGATAAGCTCATCGAACTTGGTAAACTGTTTGACTGTTCAATGGATTATCTGTTAAAAGAAGATGTGATCGAGAAGAACGGTGTGCAGGCATCCGGCTTTACCGAAAAGGTTGAAGAAATCAGCAGAAAAGTATTGACCGATAAAAATAAAGGTAAAGCAAAAAAGATTCTTAAAATCATCGGTATTATTTTAGCTGTCTTCTTAGTAGTAGATATTATTTCGATGATATTATATTTTTGCGTTTTGGGAACACCGCATTAAATATTAACGGCGGCAGGAAGAACAACTCTCCTTGCCGCCAATTTTATATCAATTTATATTTTGCAGTCAGTACTTCCTCACATTCATCCTCTGCGGTATCTGTAAACAGCTCACGCTCAAAAGCTATGTCGTTTTTGATCAGGTACAGTTCAAGAAAGC
>JAFWWX010000388.1 GCA_017517985.1 Clostridia bacterium
AGTAATGTCGGACGTGCCTTTTCGTCATAAAATGTTTTCAATTTTGGACGGGCCTACCCCTTGACTTTTTGACTAAAAACGCATATTACTTAAGTAGAGAGTGACATCTCTATACCTTCGGTTTTGTTCTTCGGGCAGGCACGGTGCTTGTTACGGGGTCAAAATATATTTCATTTATGAAGGGGTGTTTCAAAGTTAAGACTCTCTAAGCAAGGAAATTTTCTGTTCGATAGCTTTAAGAACAGACAGAGGGGGGCACAGAAAATCCGATAACGTAGGTTACGGATAGTGTCACGAATCCTCTGAGAACACAGCAGCATCGCAAGATGAAGATCCTGCAACCCTGACGCACCAGGGAAAGCTCAACTGCACGGTGACAGCAACAACACATCTGCAACAGCATAAGCAAAGGCAAATGAAAAGATCAGTCCCAACTTCAAGATGAGCACGGGGAAATTGCCAAGGCACAGAATTTGCAGACGAAAATTGATCTAAGTCCCTACGGTCACTACAACAGCCAAGTGCGGAACCACCTGTACGGTGTGGACGAAAATTTGGATAGCATTACGCTTGCAGGCTTCGGTAGCCTGCTGACCAAAATCCTGTTTTCGTACAGAAGTACCGAAGTTTCTGGAACTTTAATCGTTATGAAAGTTCCCACAGAACGGAGCCGTAGTTGGGGGCGCCGGACGGGTAAAACCGCTAATCTGTGAATGTGCGTGAAGCCTATGGACTTCTGACTCTCTTTTGGGGAGCTGCACTCGTAAGTACTCACCTTACGGGAAAAATAAATATGATTCAGGAGTTCATAGACGAAGAACCTGAAATTAAAATCACATACTTTGAACCGGACAAGAAAAAGTCGGGCGGTGCTTATATCACAATCACAGGTACACCGAAACGTGTTGATGAATACGAGCAGCTTCTTATTATGACTGACGGCATGAAAATTAAATTTGATTGTATTTACCGCCTTGAGAGTGATTTGTTTTGGGCTCTTGGGATGGAAGAATAAATACGATAAAAATGCTGATTTTATGCTGATTTCAGCTAGTGTAAAGTCAGGTTGCGTAATTGTAAAGTTCGTATGGTGGCATTGCAACATTAGTTTGTTTATAATGAAGTTACTAAGAAGAGGGGGATTTCATTATGAAATTATCAGATAAGATTTTAAAGCTAAGAAAACAAAACGGAATGTCGCAAGAGGAACTTGCTGAAAAACTTGATGTATCTCGTCAGGCGATTTCTCGCTGGGAGGTTGGCTCAGCACAACCTGATGCCTCTAACATTCTTCAATTAAGCAAGTTGTTCGGTGTTACTGCCGACTATTTATTAAACGATGATTATGAAAGCGATCATGATGTTCCAATGATAAGGGATGCCGAAGCTGCAGCAAATAATAAATTAAAAAAAGTCGTTGGTATCTGTGTTGGATCATTTGGATTACTGGGAAATTTCATTCTCTATATAATATCACGATTTATCAAGGTAATGATTCCTCATCCCGTCTATGATAATGGAAAAATCTCATTTTATGAATTTAGTAGTCAGTTTACCGGATATAGCTTTAAGTATTTTGTGAAAGAACACAATTTAGAATTGCTGGTTACGGGATTTTTTGTATTAGTTATTGTGGGAATCTTTACCGCATTTGTACCAAAGGAAAAAGTGCTGACTTTTTTACGTACAATTAAATCGAAATTTAAAATTAAGAAAAATACTGACTAATTCATAGGTGTCGCGTTTTCCAATTGATGCGACACCTTTAATTATGCTGTTTTCAATATTTTATAAATGAAATGTATTTTTTGCACCTGAATTCAATTTTTGTGTGTCTATATAGGTGAAATGCGCATTTTGAAACCGTGGAGGCGATAAACTAAATGAATGATAAAAAGCAAGTAAGGCTTTTAAAGCGGGGTGATGAAAAAGCACTAGAAGAAATCATCCTTACATATACCAATTATGTCGCTACAGTGATTATAAACCAGCTTAAAGGATTATATGATACGGAAACTGTTGAAGAATTGACCTCGGATGTATTCTTCAGCTTATGGAAAAACAGACACACAATTGCGTCAGATAATATAAAAAGTTGGCTTGGAAGCACTGCAAGAAACAAGGCTAAAAATTATATCCGTTCAAAGCACATTGTTTTTGAAGAGTTATTGGAAGACACGATAATCTGTTCAGAGGATAATGTGTTTGATACACTTGAAACAAAAGAACAAGCAGAAATTGTAAAAATGGCAATACAAAAGCTTGAAGAAAATGAGCAGGATATCATCATCCGATATTACTACTATAATCAATCGACAAAGCAGATATCAGATGAAACGGGTATAAATCTTGAAACTGTAAAAAGCAAGCTTAGACGAAGCCGAAAGAAACTTAAAGACATATTTGATAAGGGAGGATACTTTGTATGAAAAAAAATATTAAAGACATATTTGATAACTATTGCGATGATAGTGTGGAGATCAAAAGCAATACATCTATCAGTGCAAGCAGGATTGCAGAACTCACAAAAATGAAAATTATGGAGGATCGAAAAATGAAAACAACTGTTAAAACAAAAAGATTGTCAGCACCGTTTATTGCAGCAGCAGTGCTTGCAGTACTTACTGTGACAGCATTTGCTGCATACTTTTTCCTCACACCGAAAGATGTAGCAACACACCTTGAAAAATATGAGTTGGCAGAGGCTTTCTCGGAACAAGACACAATCTTTAATATCCCTGCGCAAACAAGCGGTGATTATACCATAGAACTGCTTGGTATGACATCAGGAAAAAATCTTGACGAAGTTGCTGATACAGCCATTGATAAAGAACTGAGCTATATTGTTGGTGCAATAACAAAAAAAGACGGAAGTCCTATGACAGATTATTCAAACCTTATGATTACGCCTCTTGTTGAAGGATATAAGCCGTGGCATGTAAACATTTTCACCATTGGAAACGGTGGGAAGAATGGTTTTATATACGAAGGAGTTGAATACTTCATCATTGAATGTGAAAGTGTTGAAATCTTTGCAGACAGTCAGGTGTATATTGCTGCATATGAAGGCGGTGCTCCAAGTACGAAAGAGTTCAGCATTTCGGAAGACGGCAAAATTTCATTCAACAAGTCATATGAAGGTATGAGCGTGTTATTTGAAATCCCACTTGATGATTCAAAAGCAAATCCTGAAGCAGTTGCTGCATTGATCGACAAGTTGGGCTTTGATGAAAAGGATGTTGTATATTCTTCTCAAGATGTTAATGAAGGAGACACTCAGCAGATTGAATATGATATGCCCGAAGATATTCAGGTTAATTTCAATATTGATGAAGTTGAAGATGGAGATATATATGAATATCTGATAAAATAAACAACTGTAACTGAAAAAGTATTATTTACAGCAAAACTCCGATGCCTCACTTATTAAAGTGAGTGCACCGGAGTCCTTTTTATCTAAGTATTCCTATAAATAGTTTATACGGCTTCGCTGAGGGTTTCACTCGATGGAAATCTGAGTATGTAGATTGTATTCTGCGTCTCAATCTCAACTCCATTGGCGGTAATATTGCGAATGTCAACGACATCAGAGGTGTAATAGGATACACCATCCGAACAATTGATGACCGCACTTTTTCCTCTGGCAAGCTTATGTCCCAGACAGCCCGTTAATTCCTTTATCTTTTTTGCTTTATCTTTGTTTTTCATATTGCTACCCCTTTCTCAAAACAGAATCGACGGAAGTATGCATACCGCTGCGACCATAACGTGAAAGATCACGGTTACGCCTATGGATATGTATGCCTTCTTCGGTATTTCTGCGATAACGCCGTTTTCAACAATGACGTGCTCTTTGATGAAAGACTTCACGTTAGTGTAAAGGTTGTAGCAAGCAAGTAAAAAAAGTATAGTATAAAACATATTTGTTCCTCCTGTAATTAAACTATATTTACATATTCACCTATGATACAAAGAGCCTCGTCGTAGCTGCCGGATGAAGTGATACGCTCACGCATCTCTTTAGCTTCTTCCGAGAGATCGTTTTCTCTTAAGGTTTTTATTGCTCTCGCCATGAGATTGAATATATTTCCGTCCTCGCCGATAAGTTTGCAATCGGGCTTGTTTCTTTTGTTGTCCATTTTGTTGTACTCCTTATTTCTTTAATACTTCGGGACGGTATTTTTCATTGAAAGCGGTGTAATCGCACCACTCAATGTTATCAAATATCCGTGCAGCGTGTAGTTCAAGTGCCATTTGTTTTGCTTCCTTTGAATCCCGTGAGAATCCGTAGAGCTTTTCCCATTCGAGAAGATGAGAGAATAACTTCTGTTCACCGCATCGTTTGATTAAATCCTCTACAAGTCTTTGCCATTCCGATTCTTCAACATCACCCAAATCGCACTGGATACCGTGTCGGTATCCGTATTTCTTTTCGGGATTCGATGATATCAGATATGCCTGTCCCGTGCCGTGATGCTTTCGCAAAACGGAAAAGTCTGTGATTCCGGGACCGGTATAATGGTTTATGACTATTCTACGAAAAGGCTTGAATTGTTCTTTCAACTATTGTGTCCTCCACAAGCTCACTTGTTCTGTAAATGGTATCCGCAAACTTCTGAAGCGAAAATTCAAAACATTCGCCCTTGTCAAGTAATATACCCGTAAGCCTTGCACCTGTGTCAGCCTTGAATTCATCGAAAAGCTCAAGGAACTCATCCGACACATCGCATTCGCCGTCGGTTATAAATACAATATCGGGCTTGTCAAGCTTTCCGCTTGAAGTGAGTGCAAATACTTCTCTTAACGGCTTTTCAAAGTCTGTACCGCCGCCAAGAAGCGTTTCGGCACAGTCAAGCACCTTTTTAGGATCGACCTTTTCATCCTTCGGGAAGTAGTCAACCTTTGTTGTACTTGAAAAATGCACCAAAGCAAA
>JAFWWX010000389.1 GCA_017517985.1 Clostridia bacterium
AAAATTGTCGAATATCGCACGATATAGAAAAACGGTGGCGAAAATTATGCAAAACACACAATAACCAATGACAAAAAATGGCAAAAAATAAAAAGAAAAATTCCTGTAAACTGTTTTTAAAAACAATATATATATTTTTAATATTTTATATCTAAATATAAAAATATAATATATTTAAATATCGATTGCGAATAATAATGCAAAAAACTCAATAATAAGTAAAAAAATATAAACAGATAAATCTGAAAGTGTGTTGTGGTAAGTAAATTTTTGTGCATTTTTTCAAGCACATAACTAATAATACATATGTTCAGTGCAAATTTTGGCCATAAATATGCTCGTCTTCTTTTTTGCTTGACATGGGTTTCTGGAATCTGACAGCCTTGACAAAAAACTGTAATTATGGTATTATATCACTATGAATATTTGCGTCATTTTGCGCCTATTTTCGGGATCTGGCGATTTTATGTGCCGTACTGGAAAATGACTTCCTTCTCTTTTGTGTATTTGGTAATATCGCGGGGATATTATTTATATATATAAATTATAGGAAGATAAAATGCAGAGTGTCGCTCTGTGCAAACTCAAATATAGGGGGAACAGTTAATGAAAATGTCAAAGAACGCAGGACACAGTAAGAGAATAGCGGTATCTTTGTTATCGCTGGCGTTGCTTTCTCAAAGTTTTTTGGGAAGCTTCTGTGCTTTTGCTGCGGACAAGGAGCATCCTGATCTTCAGCTTTCTGCTGAGGAAAGAGCTGCTTTGAAGGAGGAAAGACTTGAGCTTTCTGCAACAAAGCATAATCTTGATTCTATGTCAGAGATACTCACATCAACAACATACGCAGACTACAATGCAAAAAATGTTAGCAGTAAATATAAGAAAGGTACAAAAACCTGGACAATAAATGCTGTTGATGCTTATGACGAGGAAACAACAGTAAAATACAATGTTCAGAATTATGATTCTGCAAAGTCGCTGGAAGAAAATGCTTCAACATCTATTATTAGTCTTCCTGTTGTAAAGGAGGCGGGCTATGTTGATGGTTGGGATGAACAGTCTCTTCTCACATATGACGACGGCAGAGTTTACTGGAAATTCACAGTAGAAGAAGCAGGTCTTTATACAATAACTGCAGATTACTTCCCGATTGTGGAAGATAAAGATAACGGTGAAACAATAGGTAACAGAGCTTCGATAGAACGTATTCTTCTTATCGACAACGAGGTTCTTTTTAACGAAGCACGCTACATAACCTTTGTGAGAAACTGGGTTGAAGATTTTTCCCCCGCAGGATATGTACAGCCAAAGCAGTTCTGGAAAACAGGTAAGGACATAGTAGATGCAGATAGCGATCCTGCAATTGCCTTTACTGACGAAGAAAAGAATATAAACGGCGGTAAGTACATAAGAGAGCCCGGAAGATACTTCAAACACGACTATTATAATAATGAAATACGTCCTCAGAAGATAGAGGCTCCGAAACCTATGACAAAGGTACTCAGCGATGCTAATGCATTTTATGACGAACCCTTTGAGTTCTATCTTACCGAAGGCGAACATACTCTTGCATTTGACTCATCCCGCGAACCTCTTCTTGTAAAGAGCTTTACATTTGCTCCGCTTAAGGAGGTTAAGAGTTATAAAGAGTATTCCAAAGAACATAAGTCAGAAAAGCCTGCTGCTACAGATCTTATAGTTAAGATTGATGCAGAATTTATGACCGCAACCAGTGAACAGGTTATATATCCTCTTAATGACAGAACATCTCCTGTTACAGACCCTCAGAACTCCTCAGCAATAAGACTTAACACTATTGGCGGTGAAAAGTGGCAGCTTGCAGGTCAATGGGTTGAGTGGGATTTTGAAGTTCCCGCAGACGGTATGTATTATATCATCCCGAGATATATGCAGAATATAAACTCAGGTCTTTTCTCCACCAGAAAAGTTTATATTGACGGTGAAGAACCCTTCAAGGAAGCAAGAAGCATAAGATTTGAATATTCCGATGAATGGATAACAAGACCTCTTGGCGGTGACGTTGTTGTAGGAAAGAACAATGACGGTACAGACAAGACAGAATATCAGGACTTCAAGTTCTACCTTACAAAAGGTAAGCACACAATCAAGATGGAAGTTGCTCTTGGTGATATGGGTGATGTTATCCTTAAAATCAACGAGAGTCTTCAGAGAATGAATGATTATTACAGAAAGATACTTATGATCACAGGTACTCAGCCTGACTCCTATCTTGACTACAACTTCGACAACCTCATTCCAGATGTACTAAGTGGTATGAGATCTGAATATAAGATTCTTTCCGAAGCATCCACAGAGCTTGTTGAGCTTGTAGGTGAAAAGGGAGACCAGTCGGTAACTCTTGATAAAATTGCGTACCTTCTTGATATAATGGGTAATGACCAGGATAAGGTTGCTGGAAACCTTACAAACTTCAAGTCATATATCGGTACTCTTGGTACCTGGCTCCTTTCAGCAAGAAATCAGCCTCTTACTCTTGACTATATACTCATTGTTCCCGCAACAGACGATTACTACTGCCCCAAGGCTAACGCAGGCTTCTTTAAAAATATGAAGCACGAATTTGATGCTTTTATGAACTCATTCTTCACAAACTACAATTCTGTAGGCGCGACTGAAGAAGTAGGCGATAACGAAGAAGCTCTTGAAGTGTGGATCACAACCGGTCGTGATCAGGCACAGATTATACGCCAGATGGTTTCCGAGTACACAAACGAAGGTGCACTCAGAAATGACCCTGAAGGTTATCCTGCAGTAAATCTTAAACTCATTGCGGCAGGTACACTCCTTCCCGCAACACTTGCAGGTATGGGACCTGATGTTTCAATGGACGCTGACCCTGTAGGTTACGGTGTAAGAAATGCTGTTCTCAACCTTAATGACAGAAACATTCACGAAGCAGTAAACGAAGACGGATCTCCGAAGTATTTCACCCGTGAAGACCTTGACAGGGTAAGGGAAAGATTTTCTCCTTCTGCGTTTGTTCCGCTGGAAGTATATAACCCCGACTATATTCCTGTTGGCGACGAGCTTGATGAATACTACTCGGTATCCCTTTACGGACTTCCCGAAACTCAGAGCTTCCCGATGATGTTCTATAGAAAGGACATATTTGCAGAGCTTCAGAATGAGCTTGGCAAGGATGCCGTAAAGATTCCTGAAACCTGGGACGATCTTTACAGCCTTATCCGTGTATTCTCCGACAAGAATATGGAAATTGGTCTTAACACAAGCCTTATGCAGTACATTATGTATCAGAATGATGTACCGTGGTATAAGGGCGAAGATGTAGCAAGTGTAGGTATGGCAACTAACTTTGACTCTGATGAAGCACTTGATGCATTTAAAACAATGTGTGACTTCTTCACTCAGTATCAGCAGCCGTACACATATGACTTTGCAAACAGATTCAGAACTGGCGAAATGCCTTTAGGTATTGCAGATTACACCACACTTTACAACCAGCTTACAGTATTCGCTCCCGAAATCAAGGGACTTTGGGAATTTGTTCAGATTCCCGGTACTCTCAGAACGGGTATTGATGAGAACGGAGAAGAATATAAGTATATTGACCATACTGCTCCTGCAGGTGTAGGTGCAAAGATGATTATGAAGGACACAGACAAGATAAAGGCGGCATGGAATTATCTTGACTGGTGGACAAGTGCAGAAATTCAGGGAAGATTCGGTAACGAACAGGTTGCAATAATAGGTACTGCCGCAAAGTATGCAACAGCAAACATTGAGGCACTCCACAGTCAGTCCTGGTCCTCTGATGAGCTTCGTTCCCTTGATCAGCAGTTCAGCTCACTTGAGGGAACTCCCATGACACCCGGTAACTACATAGTAGCACGTAATCAGAACTTTGCATTCCTCTCAGTTTACAACGACGGTGTAACACCTTCAGATGCAATGCAGAGCTACATTTCAGACATTAACAAAGAGCTCAGCCGTAAGAGAGACGAATATGACTTCCGAATCCAGGAAGAAACCCTTGATGATTATAAGAAGGAACAGGAAGAACGTCTCGGCGTAAAGCTTGATTATCTTGGAGAGCTTGCGCAGAAAGAAAAAGAAAGAAATGCCGAAAAGTAAGCATTTCAACTGAAAATAATTTGTATGAAGGAGTTAATGCGTGCATTTGAAACTTCTTTACAGAAAAACATTTGCACGCTGTGACATTTTACCCGGTAAAATGCTCCAACTAAAGAAACAAAGGAGTGAAACTAATGTCTGAAAAGACGCTCGAGAAGAAGATGCCGAAGCCGAAGCTCAGAAAAGATATGACAAAGCTTCAGTGGACTCTTCGTAATATGAAAGTGAACTGGCGCGGTTATGTTATGGTAGCCCCCTACTATATCATCTTCCTTACATTTACAGTTGTGCCGGTTATACTTTCGCTGTTCCTCAGCCTTACAAACTTTAATATGCTTGAAATGCCTAAAATAGTAGGTCTCGACAACTACATAAGGCTTATTCTTGACGACGATATATTTCTTCTCGCAATACAGAACACGCTTATATTTGCAACAATGACAGGTCCGTTTTCGTATCTGCTTTCACTGTTGTTTGCGTGGTTCATTAACGAGCTTACCCCGAAGCTTCGTTCGTTCGTAACACTTATATTCTATGCACCCTCGATTTCCGGTCAGGTTTACCTCATATGGCAGGTACTCTTCTCCGGTGACCAGTATGGTTATGTAAATGGTATTCTTATGAAGATGGGCATAATCAATTCGCCGATACTCTGGTTCTCGGATGCTGATTACATTATGCCTCTTGTTATCGTGGTTGCCCTCTGGACATCACTTGGTACATCCTTCCTTTCATTTATTGCCGGATTCCAGGTTGTTGACAAGTCCCTTTATGAGGCAGCGGCAGTTGACGGTATCAAAAACAGATGGCAGGAGCTTTGGTTTGTAACTCTTCCCACAATGAAAAACCAGATGATGTTTGCTGCTGTTATGTCTATCACAAGCTCCTTCGGCTTCGGTGCGATTATTACAGCATTGTGTGGATTCCCGTCTCCTAACTACTGTGCGTGGACAATCATGCACCACCTTGAAGACTATGGTAATCAGCGTTGGGAAGTCGGATATGCATCGGCAATTGCAACAATTCTCTTTATTATACAGATTGGTGCAAATACGCTTATAAACAAAATGTTGTCGAAGGTAGGTAAGTGATATGAAAAAAATAAGATTCAAAAAAAGTCATCGTCTTAACCGATCTGCCGCCGGCGATATGGGTATTAACATACTTCTCTTACTTTTTGGTGTGTTTATGTTTTTGCCTATGGTTTATGCAATATCACAGTCATTGAAGCCTCTGGATGAGCTTTGGATGTTCCCGCCGAGATTCTTTGTAAGAAGCCCTACATTTAAGAACTTCTCAGATCTCTTTAAACTTATGAGTACATCCTGGGTCCCGTTCTCAAGATACATATTCAATACTGCACTTGTTGCAGTAGGTGGTACCTTTGGTCATCTGTTTATAGCGTCAATGGCATCCTATGCACTGACTAAGATTCCGTTCCCCGGAAGAAGGGGTATGTTCCAGCTTGTTCAGAAGTCCCTTATGTTCCATCAGACAGTTGCAGCCATTTCAAACTATATCATTATGTCTGCTCTCGGATGGATTGATACATACTGGGCGCTTATCATACCTGCTTTCGGAAGTACACTTGGTCTCTACCTTATGAAGCAGTTTATGGAAACTTCAGTTCCTGATTCAGTACTTGAATCGGCAAGACTAGACGGTGCCGGAGAACTTCTAATATACTGGAAAATAGTAATGCCTATGGTTAAGCCTGCGTGGCTTACACTTATAGTTTACTCATTCCAGGGTCTTTGGAATACGGGTACATCCGCATATATCTATTCCGAAGAACTCAAGACATTCAACTACGCAATTCAGCAGATTCTAGCCGGCGGTATTGCACGTACCGGTGCTGCTGCAGCGTCTACAGTTATTATGATGCTTGTTCCTATTACTGTATTTGTTATTACACAGAGCAATATTATTGAAACAATGGCATCGTCCGGTATGAAAGACTAAGGAGGGGAGAAAGAATGAAAAATATAAAAAGAATATTACTCCTTATTGTATGTTTTACAGTCATACTCGGATGTATGCCTGCGAATGCAATAATTCCTTATTCCACATACACCTATGACATAGACGGCCAGTATATGGAATCTCCTCATGCGTATGTGCCATATGAGGTTATTGATCAGGAATTTCTTGGAGTTTCACTTACAGACCCCACTGACTTTTGTGTAGATTTTGAAAAGAATATCTATATTTCTGACAAGGGTACATCCGGCGGTTCAGTGCTTATTCTTGACGAGCATTTTAAAGTAATAGGCAGAATTGATAAGTATACAAATGAGTGGGGCGTTCCGGAACAGATAGTTTCTCCTGCGGCTGTGTTTGTAACACCTACCCGCGCAGAGGATTATCTTGAAGGCGACGATGCTCTTAACAAAAAGACACTTTATGTATGTGACTCAACACAAAACAGAATCCTTGTGTTTGATGTGACAAATGTTGACCCAGAACTTACAGTTGAAGAAAATGCATCAAATATCGCATTTGAAACAACAATCCGTCAGCCTGAATCCGATGTGTTTGCAGAAGGTCATATCTTTAGACCCGTTGCGGTTGCAGTTGATAAGGTTGGCAGAGTATATTCAGTCGGTGAATTGACACATCAGGGTATTATATCCATGAACAACGACGGGTCCTTCTTTGGATTCCTTGGCGCACAGACACAGGAAACTTCCTTTGTTGATATTATCTGGAGAGCTTTCCAGACTGAAGAACAGAGAAGAAACTCTGTAAAAACAGTATCAACTGAGTACAACAATATAAACATTGACGGAGATGGCTTCGTATATGCCACTACATCTACAATTCCCAGTGAACAGCAGATGCAGGCAATTACCAGTAAGGATAAAAGCGGTACATACGCACCCGTTAAGAAGCTTTCCCCGAATGGTGACGATGTTATGAAGCGTAACGGGTTCTACCCGCCCTCCGGTGAAGTTACAGTTGCGGAGATTGTAACCGATAAGGAGATTCCGCACGGTGCTTCAGTAATAACAGACGTTGCCCTTGGACCGAATGGTACCTGGTCCATTATTGACGAAAACAGATCAAGAGTATTTACATACGACGAAGAAGGAAGACTTCTTTACGCATTTGGCGACAAAGGCAATCAGCTTGGTAATATAAAAAAACTTGCAGCTATAGAATATCACGGAAATAATCTTCTTTTACTTGACAGTGAAAACAAGAACATTACAGTGTTTAAGCGCACATCCTACGGTGATGCACTTAATGATGCAATTGTTGCAAACATTGAAAGAAGATATACAGACGCTGAAAAACTTTGGCAGGATATTCTCCAGCTCAACTCCAACTTTGATATGTCCTATATAGGTATTGGAAAGAGCCTTTACAGAGAAGCTTCCACACTTAGCGATGACGACCCTAGAAAAGTAGAACTTTTCAAGGAAGCTATGCTCAACTACGAATACGCATACGATACAGCAAACTGGTCTGATTGTTTCCAGGATCTGAGAAAAATATGGATTAAAAAGTATATTATTCTTATTCCGATTGTTGTAATTGCAGTTTGTATACTTATGAGCAAGTTCATGAAGGTTGTAGGTAAGACAAATAAGAAGGAAGAAGTTGTTAAAAAGAACAGAACACTCTGGAGTGAATTCTGTTATGGCTTCCATGTAATGTTCCATCCCTTTGACGGATTCTATGATATTAAGCACGAATACCGAGCCTCTGTTAAGGGTGCACTTCTTATCTTTGCATTTACAGTTGTAGCATTTATTTATCAGTCAATTGGTCAGGGTTATGTAATGAACCCCGTTCCCGGTGACGTTTCAATTATTATGTCGGTTGCATCCATAGCACTCCCTGTTGTCCTCTGGACAGTAGCAAACTGGTGTCTTACAACACTGTTTGACGGCGAAGGTAGCATCCGTGACATATTTATCGCAACTTGCTACTCACTGTTCCCGCTTCCTGCAATTATCATTCTTACAACACTTTATTCCAACTTTATTACAGCATCCGAAATCGGATTTGTAACACTCTTTATTGGTTTGGGCTACTTCTGGGTAGGCTTCCTGCTGTTCTTCGGCATGATGACTATTCACGACTACAGCCTTCTTAAAAATGTACTTACTTGTATCGCATCCATTGTTGGTATGGCAATCATTATGTTCCTTGGGGTACTCTTCTCGAGTCTTATCGGAAAGATTTTCTCCTTTATATACAACATAGTTCTTGAATTGTCGTACCGAACATAAGGAAAGGGGAGGTATAAAAATGAAAATTAAAAAGTTATTTGCACTTCTTCTTTCTGGAATTCTGCTTGCAAATTCGATGCTTTTTACATCTAATGCAGCAACAAAAGCCGAGGAAGAGGAAGAAATAGAATACGGGCTTGTAAACTATACGGCTATCGAGTATAATTCCCCCGAAGAAAAGCTTGCAACAATGACCTTATACGATGAAAAGGGCGATTATCAGCTCTGGGCACTTGAGGAAACCGGTGAAATTGCGCTTGTTACCAAAGGCAAGGACGGAAATCCTGACCAGATACTCTTTTCAAATCCTTATAATGTAGCATCTATGGATAAAGATGTTAAATTAAAAGAAAGACTTCTTTCTCAGATTATCCTCAAGTATTCAGACGGAGAGATGAACTCCTATGAGCAAGTTGCAAAAAATCGCCAGATAAAGCTTGAATATATAAGAGGCGGTATCAGAGTCAATTACACAATGGGACGTGAGCAGGCAAGAATTCTTGTTCCGGAAATGATTGAAAAAGAGAGATTTGAAGAAAATATACTTAACAAGATGCCCAATAATGGTGTGGCAGATGAATATGTAGGTAAAGTGCCGTATACATATATGAGGGCGTACTTCAATACTCTTAAAGACCCCAATAAACCTGGTCTATCCAGCAAGTCAAGAGAAGATATGCTGGCGGCATACCCGATAACAAATAAGTATGCAGTTTATATTCTTGACCCTAATGCAACAGTACTAGAAAAGAAGAAGCTTGAGCATCTTATTACAAAGTATACTGATTATACTTTTGATGATCTTGATTCAGATCACGCAATGGTTGAGCATGTGGCAAAGGAGGACAAGATTCCTTTGTTCAAGGTGTCGATAGAATATCTCCTTGATGAACAGGGACTTACAGTAAGAGTTCCCGCAAGCGATATCAGATTTGACTCCTCGTCCTTCTCACTTTCTTCTATTACAATTCTTCCGTATTTCGGTGCGGGCTCTAAATATGAAACAGGCTTTACGCTGGTTAATGATGGCTCCGGTTCAATTGTAAGGTTTGAGGATGTTGCGGAGCGCGAGGCAGAGCTTACCATCACCGGTAAGGTTTACGGACAGGATTACTCCTATCACCAAATCGGTGGTGAAAATCAGGAGGTTATGAGACTTCCCGCATTTGGCACAGTAACCAATTCAGAATACTGGGGCTTTGACATTGATGGATATAACGCTGCGGTAGAATCCGGCGAAATCATTCCATATTCAGATATTGAAGCAAATATTGAAAGAATAAAAGCTGAAAAAGAAGCTGAAAAGAACGGTGCTGTGGTAGAAGAACCTGAAAGTGATGTTGAAGAAATAACCGAAGACGTAGCTGAGGTTGAAAATACTGAAGCTGCAGCCGAAGGCGAGGAGATTTCCGAAGAAGCTCCTCAGGTTGAAACAGCTCCCTTAACAGGTCTTCAGGCGGAACATCCCAGATACAGTAAAAACATTGCACAGTCCGGTAAGTATGTAAAATTCGATGATGAAAAGACCAAGATTACCTCCGGATTCATTGCATATATTGAAGAGGGTGAAACCCTTGCTGAAATAACAACGGCACACGGTGGCAATGCTCACGACTATAATTCCGCATATGCTACATTTACTCCGATACCTAAGGATTCCTATGAGCTTGACGGACTTTCAGCAACAGGAAACGCTACCTGGTCTGTAACAAGTAACAGAAAATATAACGGCAACTTTACAATCAGATATATCCCTGTCAGAGATGAAAATGCTACTACAGCAGGGATGGCAGCTGCATTGAGAAACTACCTTGAAAACGAGGGAGTTCTTAAAAAGCTTAAGGATGACGGCAAGGATATTCCTCTTTATGTTGAAACCTTCGGTTCAATACAGACAACCAAGAGAATTGCCGGCATACCCTTCAAGACACAGACTCCTCTTACAACCTTTGCCGATGCGAAGTCAATGCTTGAGGAGCTTACAGGCAAAAAGGCAGCAGCTGATGGAAAAACTTATAATACAACCTCCAATATAGTGATTAAATATACCGGATGGTATAACGGAGGTATGTTTAAGACAGTTCCGTCAAAGATCAAGATTGACAGTGTAATAAGTGAGGATATGACACTTTCAGCACTTACAAAGTATGCAAAACAGATTGGTGCAAAGATTTATCCTGATCTCGAATTTACATATGTAAATAATGTAGGTTTTGGAGACGGATTTGATTATAAGAAGGATGCTGTTCAGACAATGGACGGACGTACAGCTGTACACAAGGTTTACAGCTCATTGTTCCAGACTTTTGAACCGGATGGGCAACTTATAATTTCTCCTCTTGCGATGGACAAGTATTATGCAAAGATTGCAAAGGATTACAAGGGCTTTGGTGCAAGCGGTCTTTCCGTTTCAACTCTTGGTTCTGACCTTTCTTCTGACCATAATGATAAATATGCATTTACCCGCGAGGAAGCCAAGGACTCAATTTCCGACCTTCTTGAAACAATGAAATCGGACAATGGTTCTCTCCTTGTTGACGGCGGTAACGCATATGCACTTGAGTATGCAGATCATATACTGAATGTACCGCTTAATTCCAGCGAAAATGTATTTGCATCAGAATCAATTCCTTTTGTTGGTATGGTTCTCCACGGATACAAGAACTTTGCCGGTACAGCAATAAACCTTGACGGCGACTACGAAAAGAGCGTGCTTAAGGCAATAGAAAATGGTGCATCACCTTACTTCATTCTTTCATATCAGCACAATAATACATCCGAGCTTAAGTCTTATGCTGAATTCACCAAGTTCTACTCAATCAGATACAATATCTGGCTTTCTGACCTTGTTGAAACATACAATAAGCTGAATGATGCACTTTCAAGTGTTAAATATGAAACAATAACAGGCCATGACATCATTGACACACGTATTGTTAAGGTGACATATAGCAACGGTGAGCAGTTTGTGCTTAACTACAATATTGACGATTACACATATACAGACGAAGCAGGAACAGAACACACAATCCCCGCAATGGATTATGTCAAGTTCGGTAAATAATAAAGGAGAGGTGAAACAATGAATAAAACAATAAATAAATATAGTGCACCTTCCGTAAAAAAGGCAAAGCCTGCTTCTCTTGATGCAAAAAAGGCTCGTGCAGGCTGGTGGTTTGTTCTTCCTTTTGTCGTAGGACTTGTACTGATATATTTGCCTATACTGTTTAACTCTATCAGGTATACTTTTAGTATTATAAAGCAAACGGGTACAGGACTTACTCTGACATTCTGCGGCTTTGATAACTATAGCGATGCACTTTTTGCAGACCCAGAGTTTCTTCGCGTGCTTGTTTCAAGTATTCAGCAGCTTTTGTTTGATGTGCCTGCCATAGTAATCTTTTCACTCTTTATGGCGATTGTCCTCAATCAGAAGATGCTGGGTCGAGGAGTATTCCGTGCAATATTATTTATACCGGTTATTATATCTACAGGTATTATTGAATCCATCGATTCAAGTTCACTTCAGTCATATATGACAGAAGGTGTTGATACAGGTAATGCACAGCAGTCATCAGCTTCCGAGATAGTAAACTCTATGGATGTAGCGAAACTCTTTGGTTCAATGGCTGTTGGTACAGAGCTTGTTAACTATGTTGTTAATATAGTTAATAACATATTTAATATCGTTAACCGTTCCGGTGTACAGATGCTGGTATTCCTTGCGGGACTTCAGTCAATATCTCCCTCCATTTACGAATCCTGTACGATGGAAGGCGCATCAGCGTGGGAAACCTTCTGGAAGATTACATTCCCGATGATAAGCCCGATGATTCTTGTAAATGCTGTTTACACAATAATTGACTCGTTTACATCTGAATCAAATTCGGTTATGGCCTATATCAAAGAAACAGAAATAAACCATAGCCAGGGCGTTTCTTCCGCAATGGGTTGGATTTACTTTATGATAGTTATACTGATGATTGCGATTATTGCATTGTTTATCTCTTCATTTGTATTCTATCAGCGCAGAGATTGATTTGGAGGTGTAAATATGAATTCTATTCTTAAAAATTTAAAAAAGAACAAAACCTCCAGAAGGGAAATGAAAAAGGATTTTGATGGAAAACTCAATACGCGTCAGCGTGTTTTTATGAAGATATTCTCCTTTGAATTCTTTAAAAATGTAATCGTAAAGATTTTTATGTACGTATTCCTTATCGGTATATCATATATAATTCTTTACCCCTTCATAACAAAAATTTCAGCTTCCTTTATGAGTTCCGCTGATTTTAACGATGTTACAGTAAAGCTTATACCCAGAAACCCCACTCTTGATACATACAGGTATATTATCATTGAAAATAACTATATTGAGGCACTAATCAACACAGCTCTTCTCTCTGTTTCCACAGCACTTATTCAGACACTTGTAACTGCAATAATAGGTTACGGTCTTGCTAAGTTCAATTTTAAAGGCAAGAGCATAGTATTCGGTCTTGTTATTCTTTCAATGGTAATTCCCCACAAGACACTTCAGTTTCCGATGTTTAGCTTCTTCAAGTACTTTGACATTTTTGGATTGCATGAATTTTTCTCAAAGCTTCTCTTTGGTGAATATAAGGCTATTGCTCTGACTGATACTGTTATGCCGCTTATATTGCTCTCAATTTTCGGGCTCGCGTTTAAGAACGGTCTTTATATCTTTATTTTCAGACAGTTCTACAAAGGTGTTCCGGATGAACTTGAAGAAGCTGCATATGTTGACGGTTCAGGTATTTTCAAAACATATTTCAGAATCATTCTTCCTCTGACAATCCCCATGATGACAACAATCTTTATGTTTGCTTTCTCATGGCAGTGGACAGACAAATACTACAACAATCTGTTCTTTGTTGCGCCGGATGGCCCCAAATTCCTTCCGGGTGTTGTTAGTAAGATTCCGGCTTCTCTTTCAGTAATAGCTGAGCCAGGATCTCTTATGGAGTCTGCAGTATATAATACTGGTGGTATTCTTGTTATTCTGCCGCTGTTTATAGTATTCCTCTTTGCACAGAAGGCACTTGTACAGGGTATTGAAAGATCTGGTATTGTTGGTTGATTTATGAAAGCAAATTCAAAAGCTGTTTTGATAGCTTACGAATTTCAGGAATGTATAAAACCCCATTTCTATTTGGAAATGGGGTTTTTGCTATGTTAAAAAATGGGAAATTATTATAGAATATGTTTAACAATGTAATTATGAAATTAATGTAGTGACAGACAATATCACTTTACAGGCAAAAGAGAATGTTGCATTACTGTAAACAATGATAAGATAATTTTATAAAAAGCGAATATATGTTTGACAAAATATTCGACATATGCTAAAATAATAATAGCACAGATGTTCACAAAATATAATAACAACCGATAACAGTTGAAATACTGGAGGTCGCTGACCTGCCACTGAAAGGATGGAAAATATGGTACAGAGCTTAAAGCCAAAGGAAAAGCTTGTTCTTGAGTATATAGAATCAAAGATTTCTGAAACAGGGTATGCTCCGTCTGTAAGAGACATTTGCCAGGAATTGAATATAAAGTCCACATCAACGGCACAAATGTACATAGAAAAGCTTGAGGCAAAGGGGTATCTTTATAAGGAATCCGGCAAAAGCAGAACACTCAGACTTGTGCGTCCGGGTGCTGACAAAAAAAGATATTCTGTGCCGATTCTCGGTCAGGTAGCGGCAGGTATTCCGATACTTACTGTTGAAAATTTTGACGGCTATATTGAATATTCCACAGAAAAACATTTTGATAAGGATACACTTTTTGCTCTTAAAATCAAAGGCGAGAGCATGAGGGATATCGGAATACTTGATAAGGATATTGTAATTGTTGAAAAGCGTGAATATGCTGACAACGGTGAAATTGTCGTTGCGATGATTGATGAAGAAGCAACCGTAAAGAGATTTGTCAAGGAAGACGGAAGATACAGACTTCAGCCCGAAAACTCGGAATTTGAACCGATTTACACTGATACCGTTGAAATTCTCGGTAAGGTAGTTGCCCTTGCAAGATATTATTAATAAAAATGTAAACCTGCAGTAATTTTACTGCAGGTTTATTGTTATAACAGAGACAGAAAGGAAGATTCTGTTATTGCAGATTGTCTTTGTGCCTTTGTTGTTTTCTGCGTAGCAAAACGAGATTTGTATATAAGATAATACTGTCAATGAACAGCAAGGTAGCAGGGATTGAAAGAGGTATTTCTATTTTTTGGGGAATAATTGCAAAGCAGGGAATAATTGCACAAAGCAGAATAACAGGTTTTAACTGATTTTTATTGTTTTGCAGGTATATCATCAGAAGTATTATTCCGAAAAAACACAGATATAAAGAGTGAACTGTGATTGAAATAAGGCAGTAATAAAGAAATTCCGTAACATCTTTGACAGAAAAGAAAAGCAGTATCAGAGATACTGAAAGTCCGCAAAAAATAAGGACAGTTCCTTTGATAAATACGGATGATTCAGAGTGTTTTTTCAGTGCCAGTGCAAAAAAAAGACTCTGAACCGGAATAAAGCAAATAAGTCCTTTCCCGAACACAAGAGAGAGGATAAGCATAAATAAAAGTATTTGTTTCATAATACCTCAATAATAAAAGGACAGAAATTTCTGCCCTTATTTTTCGCAGATATTTGACTTTTATCCGGGGAATTTATCTCCCTGAAAGGAATTTCGTCTGTTCATCTCGCGGTCAACGCCGTTTATTACATCAAACTTTTTTATACTCCACAAAGGTGCTACAAGGCTATCTCTCGCACCGTCACCTGTTATTCTCTGAATTACTGTTTCCCAGGGGAGAAGCTCAAGCTCATCACACACAAGATTCACATAGTCCTCAAGTGTAAAGCACTTGAATTTTCCCTCGTTGTACATCCTTTCGCATACAGTACCTTTTATAATATGAAGCATATGAAGTTTTACGGAATGGGGGCGAAGTGCTGAAACTTTAGAAACGCTTTCAAGCATCATTTCTCTGTCCTCACCAGGAAGCCCGTTTATAAGGTGAATACAGGTGTTGATACCCCTGTCGGAAAGTCTGTTGTAGCAATCAAGAAATTCTGCATAACTGCAACATCTGTTTATCAGTTCTCCCGTTTTGTCGTGTGATGTCTGAAGACCAAGTTCAACTGTAAGATATGTTCTTTTTGAAAGTTCAGACAGATATTCAAGAGTATCTTTTTCGATGCAGTCAGGTCTTGTTGCAATGCTAAGACCTATAACATTCTCAAGGTCAAGTGCCGCCTCAAACTTTTCACGAAGTACAGAAAGCGGTGCATAAGTATTTGTACCCGCCTGAAAATAAGGCATATACTTTGCATCCTTCCACTTTTTGTCCATTTCGCGCCTTACATCGTTAAACTGGCAATGTATACTCTTTCGTGGGTCTCCTGCAAAATCACCGCTTCCGAATTCCGAGCAATAAATACAGCCACCAATGCCTTTTGTGCCATCTCTGTTAGGGCAGGTAAAGCCACCATTTAGAGAAATCTTTGCGATTTTACAGCCGAACTTCGCTTTAAGATAGTTGTCTTGAGTATTGTACCTTTTGTTGTTTATTATCTCGTGTTTCAATTATATCATTTCCTTGTAAATATCATTCTTTGGCACGCCTCTGTCTTTGGCGGTCTTTTTTATGGCATCCATTTTGGGAAGTCCCTGAGAAATATAAAATTGAACATGTTCTGCAATTGACATATTATCCCAGAAACAGTCGGTTTTTATGGTTGTTGCCCCTGCAATAATTATTGCGTATTCACCACGGGGTTCTTTTTCACGATAAATTTCTACTGCCTTGTCAAGAGTAGTCTTGACAATCTCCTCATTGAGCTTTGTTATCTCTCTTGCAAGACACACATCTCTGTCACCAAAGGCTTGGTAGAAAGCATCAAGAGTTTTTTTGAGTCTGTGAGGTGCTTCGTAGAAAATCATAGTGCGTTTTTCGCTTTGAAGCTCGTCGAGAAGTTCTCGTTGTTCTTTCTTTTCTCGTGGCAAAAACCCCTCAAAGGTAAATCTTCTTGACGGCATACCGGAGGCTGAAAGGGCAGTGATTGCCGCACTGCAACCGGGAATTGGAACAACTGTAATCCCTTTTTCGTGACAAAGTCTGCATAGATCCTCCCCGGGGTCAGAAATTGCTGGAGTTCCCGCGTCCGTAACAATGGCACAGCATTCACCGGAAAGCAGGCGTGAAACAATCTTTTCGCCCATTTCGGTTCTGTTGTGTTCAAAGTAGTTTACAAGCGGTTTCCTTATCCCATAAAGACCAAGTAACTTTCCACTGATTCTTGTATCCTCTGCTGCAACAAAATCAACCTGGGAAAGAATCCTTTTTGCTCTTTCCGTCATATCCGAAAGATTGCCAATAGGTGTTGCAACCACATACAGAGTCTTTTCCGTAACTTCCTTTTCCACAATATTTATATTATCCAATTTCCATTACTCCTTTATTTCTGACGCAAAGGTAATCTTCACTTATATCGCCGTCATCCGAATACATAATAAAAGGTGGGCTTATTTTCAATCCCTCTTTTGCACCCTTTTGCAGTCTGCAAAGTACAAGCTTTGACTCGGAGGATTTCTTTGAATGAACAAAGGTCATATTTTTTACTTCAAGTCTTGATGCGGCAACTGCCGAAAAAAGTGTTGAAAGTCTTTCCGGGCGGTAAACGACAAACATATTCCCACCGGTTTTCAAAAGGTGGAATGCCGCACGAAATATATCTTCAAGGTTGCATAGAATTTCGTGTCTTGCGATAGTCTTGTAGTCATCGTCACACATAAGACCGCAGTTTGCTGTCATATACGGCGGATTTACCGTCAGATAATCAGCAGTATCAGCAGGGAAGGTACAGCGCGTATTCTTTATATCCATATTGTATACCGTAAAGCTGTTTGAAAGTCCGCTTTCTACGGCACTCATATTTGAAAGCACGCTCGCATCCTTGTTTATTTCCAACGCATTTACAGATAAATTACCGCCGGACCTGAAATGGTCAAGGAGCATAAGTCCTATAATTCCTGTGCCTGAGCATAGGTCAAAAAGAGTTCTTTTGGTAGAGAACTTCATAAAAGAAGCAGCATAGGCGGACAGCAGAACTGCGTCTGTCCCGTAGAAAAAAACGCCTTTTTGCTGATAGATGCGAAGACTTTTACTGATTGTTTCAAGCTTTGGTGTGCTTTCGGCATTTGTGTTAAAATTACTGTTCATTCCGTGTCCTTCCGGTAGTTTTTATCATTACAATATTATCATAAATAACTTATTCTGTCAACAAAAAGTGTTGATATTTAGCGAACTGTGTGGTATAATGCTTAAAAGCAAAGTTTTATATCAATGAATAACAAAGTCGCATAGTTTATGAATATTGAATAAGGATATACAAATGAAAACAATTTTTATCGTAAACCCTTGCGCCGGGCATGGGAACAAGGCGCAAATACTTATTGATAAGATAAACAGAATGTGCGGTGCCGATAAGGAGATATACCTTACCAAAGCTGTTGGCGATGCAACACGGTATATCAAAGAGTACATAAAGGATTACGGTCCTGCGAGATTTATTGCCTGCGGTGGCGACGGCACTTTTAATGAAGTTTTAAACGGCGTTGAGTTTTGCAGTGAAGCAGAGATAGGGGTAATTCCTATAGGTACAGGAAATGACTTCTGCCGTAATTTTGAAAGCTCATTTGATGATATAGCGGGGCAGACAGATGGAATCATTGTAAAATGCGATGCTATCAGATATACAACTGAAACGGACAAAGGAACGATTACCGGTTTTTGTGCCAATATGTTCAACATAGGTTTTGACTGTAATGTGGCAGATATGACAGCAAGGATGAAGAAAAAGCCCCTCATTTCAGGTTCTATGGCATATTTTGTTTCAATACTTGCCAATCTTATAGGCAAAAAAGGTGCAAATCTTGAGATTGAAATTGATAATACGGTAAAGCATCGTGGCAGGTTGCTTCTGACATCAATCGCCAATGGGTGCTATTGCGGTGGCGGCATAAAGAGTAATCCGTTGGCATCAATTTGCGACGGCACAATTAATATAAACATCATAAAAAATGTTTCAAGGCTTAAATTTCTGCGACTGTTGCCGTCATATATGAAAGGCACTTTCCTTAATATTAAGAATATAGATGATATAATCTTAAGTGCTAATTGCCGTAAAATTGTAATTACACCTCTTGAAGGAAAAATGCGTCTTTGTATTGACGGGGAAATCATTGACGCCGGAAAAACCCAGTTTGAAATATGCCCCGGCGCATTTAATTTTGTTATCCCCAGAGGATTGAATTCCAAATGTCAAAAAGAATCTACGAAAGCCTTTTCGGGAAATAATGTGGGTTAAACAACAAAAACATATAATAAGCACTTACATTTAAATTATAAAATTTGTCATCCTTCCGTGTAAAACCAAACGGTTATTAAAATATAGGGTAACAACAGGAATAGGAAAACAAAATGAGCGTAATGAAAGAAACTTGCAAAATAGCTTTTCAGTATATAAGGACTCTCTTAAAATGGGTACTTATAGCAGCAATTACAGGTGCTGTCGGGGGAATAATCGGAACAGCGTTCCATAAATGCCTTGACTATGTGACGGATTTCCGTATGCATAATACATATATAACATATTTTATGCCCCTTGGCATAATTGTTATAATTGCAATGTATAACATATTCGGTAACAAAGGAAAGCTGAATACAAATCTTATTATTAACTCTGTTAGAAAAGAAGAGAAAATTCCCCTTGTAATAGTTCCGGTTATTTTTCTTGGAACTGTTATAACTCAGTTTTTTGGTGGCTCTGCAGGCAGAGAGGGTGCGGCACTTCAGCTTGGCGGAGGAATAGGCTATACCCTCGGAAAAGTTTTAAAACTTAATAAAAATGATATTCATATAATAACTATGGCAGGAATGGGCAGTGTTTTTTCTGCACTGTTTTCCACACCGGTTACTGCGGCGATTTTTTCTATTGAGGTAATAAGTGTGGGTGCATTTAATTTTACGGCACTTTTACCGTGTATTCTTGCTTCAGTAATAGCATTTCACATTTCAAGCCTGCTTGGTGTTAAAGGAGAGGTTTTTTTTGCACTTTCCGAAAATGTATCATGGGCAATTATAGCAAAAGTAATTATACTTTCAGTTTGCTGTGCTGTTATAAGTATTCTGTTTTGCCTTGCTATAAAAAGGTGCGGACAGCTTATGAAAAAATGCTTTAAAAATCCCTATTTGCGTGGAGTTGTGGGGGCGTCGATTCTTGTTGCTTTAACTGTAGCTGTCGGAACTTTTGATTATAATGGTGCAGGAATGAATATAGTTGAGAGGGCTCTGTCGGGGGATGCAAGAGGCTATGATTTTATAATGAAAATCATATTTACAGCCATTACCATTGCCGCAGGCTTTAAAGGCGGGGAGATTGTACCTGCGTTCTTTGTGGGGGCAACCTTTGGATGCGTAATGGGGCCCTTGCTTGGAATAGGTAGCGAATTTGCGGCGGCGATCGGCATGGTGGCTGTTTTCTGTGGAGTGGTTAATTGTCCTATTGCATCTATTATTTTATCTGTAGAAATGTTTGGTGCCGATGGTATTGCGTTATTTGCTATAGCCTGTGCTGTGAGCTATATTATGTCAGGACATTCGGGACTTTATAAAAGCCAGAACATTGTATACTCAAAGCTTACAGCAGATACTATTGAAGATAAGGGCAACTGAATTTTCATAATATAAATACATATAAATCATTGAAGAATACATTTTGTAACCGAGTGGAAATTTATGTAAACAAAGGAAATTGATATGTCAAAGAAAAAAGAACGCAATACCAAAGGAAAGATAATAGTTGCAGCCTGGAAGTTGTTCTATGAGCAGGGCTATGACAGCACAACGGTTGAAGAAATAATAACCGAGTCCGGAACATCAAAGGGCTCATTCTACCATTACTTTGAGGGTAAGGATGCACTTCTGTCATCACTGTCCTATCTTTTTGACGAGAAATACGAGGAGCTGATGGGGGACATAAATCCAAAGATGAACACAATAGATAAACTCATTTTTCTGAATCACGAGCTTTTCGGAATGATAGAAAATGGAATTGCCCTAGAACTTCTTGCACGTCTGTTTTCTACACAGCTTATCACCAAAGGTGAAAAGCATCTGCTTGACAGAAACAGAGTTTACTATAAAGTTATAAGAGAAATAATTCTTGATGGACAGCAAAAAGGTGAAATAAAAACCGAGTTTTCCGTTAACGAAATCGTAAAGGCATACGCGATGTTTGAAAGAGCAATTATGTATGATTGGTGTATATGCAACGGTGAGTATTCGCTCAAAAGATACTCAATGCAGATGATGCCGATGTTTCTGGCACAATACAGAATATAACAGTAACAGGTGTTTAATTCGGAGATGAATATGACAGAAAAATTATACTATAACGACAGCTATATAAAAGAGTTTTGTGCAAAGGTTGTTTCCTGTACGGAAAAAGACGGGAAATGTGCTGTTGTGCTTGACAAAACAGCTTTCTTCCCGGAGGGTGGGGGACAGTATGCTGACAGCGGAAAAATAGGAGGCTCGAATGTCCTTGATGTGCAGATTTCAAAGGACGGCGTCATAACACATTATGTTGATTCGCCTTTGACTTCTGGCATAGAATACTTCTGCGAGCTTGATTTTGAAAAGCGCTTTCGCAAAATGCAGAATCATACAGGAGAGCATATAGTATCCGGACTTGTACATTCTCTTTTTGGACTTGACAATGTGGGATTTCATCTCGGAAATGATGATGTGACAATGGATTACAACGGTGTGCTTACAAGAGAGGATTTATTAGAAATTGAGTTTATTGCAAATAAAGCCTGTGCGGAAAATATAGATGTGGTTGTAAAATATCCTTCACCCGATGAGCTTGAAAAGCTTACATACAGAAGCAAGCTGGAGCTTACTGAAGATGTGCGTATAGTTGATGTCCCCGGCTACGATTCCTGTGCCTGCTGTGCACCGCATGTTGATAGGACAGGAGAGGTGGGAATGATAAAGCTTCTTGATTTTATAAAATACAAGGGCGGTGTCAGAGTGCATATGAAATGTGGTTTTGACGCCCTTGAGGATTTTAACGATAAGTATAGAAATGTCGCAAAAATTGCGGAGAATCTTAGTGTTAAGCAGACAGAGGCAAGTGTGGCGGTGGAAAGACTTCTTTCTGAACTTTCAGCGAAAAAACGTGAATGTGCTGAAATTATGGCAAGGTACATCTCGGAGAAAATTGGCTCGCTGGACTTTTGCGAGGGAAACCTTGTTGTCTTTGAGGATAATCTTGAAGCTGATGCACAAAGAATAGCAGCAAATCTCGGAAGGACTAAATGCTCAGGCGTTTTCGGTGTATTTACCGGTAACGACAAAGACGGCTACAGATATATTCTCTCAAGTGAAAATGTAAAGCTCCGTTCCTTTGTAAAGGAAAACATAAAGCTTGCCGGAGGTGGCGGAGGCTCTGACGAGATGATGCAGGGGATGTTTAAATGTACAAAGGAAGAAATTGCAAAGGCGTTTTCCTGAATTTACAAATAATCTGATATTTGTATTGATTTTAGTTCGATATTTGTACAGGTAGAAAATCCATATATAAATGAAAAATATAGACAAATCATTAATTTTAGTACAGAATGTAGTTTATACTGCGTTCTGTATTGATTTTTCCTTTTTTGTGTGATATAATACTGCATATTTGTTTTTTGGAGGACATAAAAATGGCAGAAATTATAGCATTTGTCCTTTACTTCGTGGCTGTTCTCGGAATAGGAATTTTCTTCTTCCTTAAATCCAAAAGCGGCGGAGAAAAGGAATATTTTTTAGGCGGACGTGCAATGGGCCCCTGGGTAACGGCAATGAGTGCACAGGCATCGGATATGAGTGCTTGGCTTCTTATGGGACTTCCAGGAAGTATCCTTGCTTTCGGTCTCGGTCAGGCGTGGATTGGTATCGGTCTTGCGATAGGTACTGCTCTTAACTGGATTTTCATTGCAAAAAGACTTCGTAAGTTTTCAAGAGCTTCGGGTGATGCAATAACACTTCCCCAGTATCTTTCAAACAGATTTGCAACATCAAGTCCCATTCTCAAAATTGTTTGTGCAGTTATTTTCCTTATAAGCTTTACAATTTATGTTGCTTCCGGTTTCTCTGCGGGTGCAACTGTATTTACTCAGCTTTTCCCGACACTTAAAGTTGAAGTAGCTCTCATTATATTTGCTGTTGTAATTCTTCTTTACACATTCCTCGGTGGCTATAAGGCAGTTTGCTGGACAGACTTCTTCCAGGGAATTTTGATGCTTGTTGCAATTCTTGCAGTGCCGATTGTTATTGTTGCATTTAAAAATACTGATCCCACAGCTCTTACAACAGCTTTTACATATGTTGAAAATGGAAAAGAAACAGTTTGCAACTTTACAACAAATCTTTTTAGTGCAAGTTGGCAGGAAATTGCTTCCGGGCTTGCATGGGGTCTTGGATACTTTGGTATGCCTCACATCCTTGTAAGATTTATGGGTATTGAAAAGCCCAGTATGGTTAAAAAATCAGCTACAGTTGCAATAATTTGGGTTGTACTTTCCCTTGTTGCAGCAATATTCATCGCTTATCTCGGAAGAATGGTTGTCGGCGAACAGCTTATCCCGGACAGAGTACAGGTTGCGGAAGACGAATATATTGTATATGAAGCAGAATCTATGCTTCCCGAAGGTGCAACCATAAAACTGGAAAAATCCGACAAGATACCCGATGGTGTGAAAAACCCTGTAAAGCTTGCAGACGGTTCAATCGTTGACATTAATACTACTCTTCCCGAGAATTATACCGATGATAACGGAAATGCCGTTGAGGTTACACTTAAGGATGGTCCTAAATTTGTGGCAGGCGGTCAGCAGAAGCTTGTATTCATAGACCTTGCAAGAATGCTCTTCCCCGGCTTTATCGCAGGTATTCTTCTTGCGGCAATCATTGCGGCTTCAATGTCTACAGCAGACTCCCAGCTTCTCGTTGCATCCAGCTCCTTTACAAGTGATATCTACAAACCTCTTATCAGAAAGAATGCTTCCGAAAAGGAAACACTCTGGGTAGGCAGAATAGTTGTTATCATAGTTGCATTTATCGCATACTTCATTGCAAGCAGTGAAGGTACGGGCGCACAGGCTATTATGACCATGGTTGACAATGCATGGGGACTTTTCGGCGGTGCATTCGGTCCTGTTGTGATACTTTCCCTTTTCTGGAAACGTCTTACATACGAAGGTGCTGTCGCAGGTATCGTTACAGGTGCAATTGTTGACATTGTGTGGCTTGTGTGGCTCACAGCTCCTACGGGAATTTATGAGATTCTTCCTGCATTTATCGCAGGTCTTATCGTAACTGTTGTCGTATCCCTTATCGCAAAGGCTCCCTCACAGGAAGTTCTTAACATTTATGCGCGAGCAACCGACAACAGCATTGATGACTGATTGCTAAAACAGTCACAGAAATATTACAAAATTCGGCATCCGAATTGCTTTCGGGTGTCGTTTTTTTGTGCTATAATGTAAAAAAACATCTGGAGAAGTAATATGAACAAAATAAATGCCGACAGCAAAGTGAAAGCAGTGGTTTTTGACCTTGACCATACGCTTTTTGACAGATACGAAACCTTAAAGCTTGTCTGTCACGATTTCTTCCTTAAAAAACGCGAATGGTTTTCAAAGGACATTGATGAAATTGATGCTGCAAAAATAATGATTGAGGCAGACGGAAGATATATTGTAAAAGGTTGGGATAGGGTTATTGACTATTGGCGGGAAAGCGGACTTCTGGCTACTACTTCCGATGGAAATCCTGTAGTAACAAAAGAAGAAATTGTGGATTATATCTGGAATTACGCCTTTCTGGAATATGCCGTAAAATATCCTTTCGCAAATGATGTTCTGCAGGAGCTTCGCAAAGCAGGATATAAGGTTGGGCTACTTACAAATGCAGTTGACGAGTGCGGAATAAAACGTCAGACGGCAAAACTCAGAATGCTTGAAATGGAAGATAAATTTGACGAAATACTTATTTCCGGTGAGGTGGGACTTGAGAAACCTTGCCGTGAAGTGTTTGACATTATGACAAAACGGATGGGGATACCTGCAGAAAATACCCTCTATGTAGGAGACAACCCAATAAATGATGTTATGGGGTCAAGAGGAGCAGGGTATATTCCTGTTTGGGTAAGGCTTCGTGAGGAATACGGCGAGGAATGTGACTGCGAATATTCCGTGGCGGATGTTTCCGAGATACCTGACCTTGTGGATAAGATAAATTCAGGGGAATAATTCGAAAATATTTGAGCTTTGGGAAATTGGGTTAAATAATTAGCTGGTGATAAATTAATGATAATTGTCAGTTGACTTTATATAGGAAATACTCAAAATTTATTGAGGTGATATAAATGTTTGATTTCAAAGGGAAAATTGCAGTTGTTACAGGCGGAGCACAGGGGATAGGAAAATGTATAACTGACGAGTTCAGAAAGTGCGGAGCAACGGTGTGTGTGATTGACCTTAAAGAAAATGATTATTTCAAGGGTGATATTGCAGATAAAGAAACCCTTGAAGGATTTTCAAAAAAGGTTATTGATGAGTACGGTAAGGTTGATTATCTTATAAACAATGCGGCACCTAAAATGTGTGGTCTTTGTGACGGAAGCTATGAGGATTTTGAATATGCACTAAAAGTTGGTGTAACAGCACCTTATTACCTTTCAAAGCTGTTTGCACCGCATTTTGCGAACGGTGCAAGTATCGTTAATATATCCTCGTCAAGAGATAGAATGAGTCAGCCGCAAACTGAAAGCTATACTGCCGCAAAGGGTGGAATTTCGGCTCTTACTCACGCACTTGCAGTAAGTCTTTCCGGGAAAGTAAGGGTTAATTCCGTATCTCCCGGCTGGATTGATACAAGTTACAAAGTATACACCGGACCGGATGCCTCTCAACAGCCGGCAGGCAGGGTAGGAAATCCAAATGATATAGCAAATATGGTATTGTATTTATGTTCGGATATGTCCGGCTTTATTACCGGGGAAAACATCTGCATAGACGGCGGAATGACAAGACAGATGATATATCACGGCGATTTCGGATGGACGCTTGACTTGACAATCTGACGAGCCGTTGGTTAGTGGAACCTAAAACGCATTTCAAACAAGAAAATAATTAAAAATAAAACCGCAGAAAAACAATTTTTGCGGTTTTGAAAGAGAGATAAAATGCTAAGACTTCCGATAAGAATATATGCCTTTTTCCGGCGGAATACTGTTATGACGGTTGCTTTCTTTGCGGCAGTGATAACAAGCTTTATTGTAAAGCCCGACAAGGAGTATATCGGTTATTTCGACTTTAAAACCCTTGCCTGTCTTTTTTCTGTGCTTGCGGTGGTATGTGCTTTGCGGAATATAAAGTTTTTTACAATACTTGCCCGGAAAATTGTTCAGTGCTTCGGCACTGTCCGTATGACACTGCTAGCACTTATTTACATAACCTTTATAGGCTCAATGCTTATAGCCAACGATATGGCACTTCTGACTTTTCTGCCCCTTGGATATTTTGTTCTCGATTCAACGGGTATGAAAAAGTATATGGCGGTAACCTTTATAATGCAGAATATTGCCGCAAACCTTGGTGGTATGCTGACTCCCTTCGGGAATCCGCAGAATCTCTATCTTTATTCCAAATTTGAAATTCCGACAGCTGAGTTTGTACGGGTGATGTTTCCGCCCTTTGCCGTTGCAATTGTACTTATAACGGTTATATGTCTTTTCTTCCCAAATGAAAAAATGAAGCTTGACAGTAGCGAGAAAATGTCACTGCCAGCCGGCAGAACTGTCATTTATCTTATTCTTTTTGCTCTGTCAATTGCTATTGTTTTCAGAGGTATTCCTTATTATATCGGTTTTCTGATAATACTTACAGCGATGCTTTTCCTTGATAGAGATGCGCTCAAAAAAGTGGACTATCCTCTGCTTTTCACATTTTTCTGCTTTTTTATCTTTTCCGGCAATATGGGAAGAATTGAGGCTGTCAGAGCTTTCTTTTCCTCTTTTCTCGAAACAGATACACTGCTCTTTTCAGCACTCTCCTGTCAGGTTATAAGTAATGTTCCGTCGGCAATCCTTCTTTCGCAGTTTACGAATAACTGGCAATCTCTTCTTGTGGGCGTTAATATCGGCGGTGCGGGAACGCTGATTGCATCTCTTGCAAGTCTTATTACTTTTAGTGAATATCAGCTTCACGACCCCCTGGGTGCTAAAAAATATATAAAGCTGTTTTCTGCCTTTAATTTCGGCTTCCTTGCGATACTCTATATGTTTTCGCATTTTATACAGAGGTTATAATGAAAATAAATATACACATATAAAGAGGTATGCATTATAGTTTGTTGTAAAACTATATAAAAGTTTAGGTCAAGCCTTTTCAAAGTCTTGCAGTTTCCAAAGGCGGAGGATTGGGCGCCCACCGTGATGGGCGAAATTCTTTTTCTACCAATCCAAAACGCGGGAGTGGGTGAATTTTCATACCTGTAGGGATGAAAAGAGGGCAAACACTCGTCGGAGGTTCGCCCTTGTATCTCGGATAACAATTTTACAATAAGTTCAGACGCACACCGCTTGCGGTGTGCGTCATTTCTGTTTATATAGTTATATACGGAAAACGGCAGGGAATTTATAAGACTTGCTCTGATGTTTGTTTTCTACAAAATCGCAAGAGAAAATTATTGCTTAGACAACTCGATTCTTTGACGAATGTCCTCCATTTTCAAATCAAGCTCGGATATCTTCTCGGCACATTCACGAAGCTCTGTTTGCAGTTTTTCCGCTATGTCATCGGGAAGTTCCTTTTTGTAGTGCATTTTGTGTTCAAGGCTTGCCCAGAAATCCATAGCTATAGTGCGAAGCTGAATTTCAACCCTCATCATACGCTTTTCCTTTTGAAGGTATATGGGAATCTCAACCACAAGATGAAGACTTCTGTAGCCGTTTTCCTTGGGGCGCTTTATGTAGTCGGTGGCTTTTACGAGTGTGATGTCGTCCTGGGAAAGAAAACATTCCGCAATAATATATATATCGTCAACAAAAGGGCAGATTACCCTGACACCTGCAACGTCATTAAGATTTGCCTGTACTGATTCTACTGTCAAAGGCAGTCCTTTGCGTATAAGCTTTTCGGAGATACTTTCAAAAGATTTTAGTCTTGTTTTTATGGATTCAATGGGGTTTCTTTCCTGCTCCAGAGAAAACTGATAATTCAATACCTTAAATTTTGTTTCCACCTCAAGCATAGCGCAGTTGTAGTATGTCATTATGCGCTTTGCGCCAAGCATATGCTTGTAGAAATTTTCTATAAGCTCTATCTGCTCAGGCAATAGTCTCTTGCGGTTATTTACGGTTTCTTCCATAATTACCTGCCTTTCTTTTTATGGTATAATCATAGCATACTTTTGTGAAAGCGTAATGATGGGGCTGTGATGTTTATCTGGATGTTATCAAAAAGCTTTGTTTCTGTCAAGATAGCTTTGCAGAATAATCTGCGCAGAAAGGGTGTCAATGGCATCCTTTCTTTTTTTGCCGTATGTGCCGGTTTCATTCATAAAGCCAGCTGCAAGAATTGTTGTTCTTCTCTCATCATACATTTCTGTTTTAATACCGCTTTTTTCGGCAACTTCCTTTGCAAAACTCCGGCACTTTTCGGCTCTTTCACCGCAGCTTCCGTCCATATTTACCGGAAGGCCCACAACAATAAGCTCGGCATTGTTATCCTTCGCCGCTTTTACCGCAGCCTCAACCGCACTTCGAAAGCCTGTAACTTTAACTGTACCTATTCCACTCGCGAGAAAGCCTGTCGGGTCACTCACGGCAATACCCATTCGTGCTTCTCCAAAATCAATCCCCAATACTCTCATATAAAACACCTCTGAACGTTATTTCTGTTATTAATTTTAACAAACTAATATCTGTATTATTCAATTATATTTTAATATAAAAAAATGAACAAATAAACAGTATGCGGGTAGGTTGCAGAGAGAAAAGCAAGTTCAAAAAGGGTATTTTTTCATAGTTATAGTGATGTGGGAATATAATGTAAAAAGTATATATTTCCGGAGGTGTTACTGTGAATAATTTCCGCAGACTGTTTTATCAGATTATTCTCGTTGTTCTTGCGCTTGCCTTTACACTTTGCATACGATACATAGTAAGTACCAAAAGTACCGAGGCTGGAACTTTTGGTGCAGAGAACGAAGATGCTGCTGTTACCGTGTCGGCGATTTTTTCATCAATGACAGAAAAGGGAAGGTGAGAGTATGATACGTCTTTTCAAAGGTCGTGTGTGCGTCAGCGTTTTTGCACTTATGCTTGTGCTGATTATACTGTTTTCCGTGGATTCGGTATTTTTCATTGTTGCTATTTTGGGAGCTTTGCTTCATGAGGTGGCGCATCTTATTGCAATGAAACTGTGCGGCGCAAAAATTATAAGAATATCTATATACCCCTTTGGTGCAGATATAAAAGCGGATACTTTGGGGCTTACATATAAAGAGGAAATTGCTGTTGCACTGGCAGGACCTCTTATGAGTCTGTTCGCATCGGCTGTAGCTTTTCTGTTTTTGCATTTTGGTACATATATTTATGTTCTTGCCTTTGCAGTGTCAAATTTTCTTTTCTTTGCAGTTAATATTCTGCCGGTGAGAGGGCTTGACGGGGGGAGAGTATTGTTTTCAGCGCTTATGATTAAATTTGATGTTGCAGATGCCTACAGAATATATGACTATATTTCAACCTTTGCCTTTGGACTCCTTTGTTTTCTTTCGCTGTTTCTGCTCTGGCTTTCCGGGTATAATTTATCGCTTCTGTTTATATGTTGTTATCTTTTTATATCCGAATACGCAAGGCAGAAGCTTTGTTATGGGTGAAAGGCGGAATTGTTTTTGAACATTTCCATATATTTACAATAGTACAACCGGCTCAAAAATGCACAAGTCTGTTTTGCGGACCTGTGCATTTTTTAGTTTTGCGTACTGCTGACACAAATAGCAGTATTTTATGTATTTTAAGAAGCTGAAATGCTTATATTGGATGATTTTGTAAACAAATTGATAAAATCTGTCAAAAGTCCTTGACAAGCCCTTTAAATGCTGATATAATCCTAAAATGCATTATAATCGCTAATAGTCTGCATTGATAGGCTGAGGCTTTGTGCCCGTTCGACAAAAAACACCAAAAAAGTGCTTGGTCAAAAGGGAGAAAGTTTTGCTGAAAGTGCCGGAAATTTTGGCGGATTAACTAATAAAAGCGGAAAAATAAAGACCCAAATTTTAAGGAGTGTGATTGCTAATTATGGTAAAACCCGTAAAACTCGGAAAGACCGTAAGACAGAGCTTTTCCAAAATCAACGAACTGCTCGAAATGCCCAACCTTATCGAAGTTCAGAAGGAATCCTTCGATTGGTTTGTAAAAGAGGGACTTCGTGAGGTTCTTGAGGATGTTTCTCCTCTTGTTGATTATTCAGGAAATCTCAATATCGAATTTATCGACTATTCCATCGGTGCAAAGACAAAGTATCCGGTGGAGGAATGTAAGGAACGTGATGTCAACTACGCAGCCCCCCTTGAAGTTAAGGTAAGACTTTCAAACAAGCTGACAGGTGAGGTTACCGACTCTAAAGTATTTATGGGCGATATTCCTCTTATGACAGATACAGGTACATTTGTTATCAACGGCGCTGAAAGAGTTATCGTTTCACAGATTGTGCGCTCACCCGGTATCTATTATGAATCGGCAACAGACAAGTCCGATAAGAAGACATTTGCCACTACAGTTATCCCTTACAGAGGTGCGTGGCTTGAATACGAAACAGATGCCAATGATATATTCTATGTAAGAATAGACAAAAACAGAAAAATTCCTGTAACTGTTCTTATTCGTGCTCTCGGTGTAGGTGCATCAAACACTTCCACAGATGAGGATGTTATTGCTGTGTTCGGTGATGATGCCAAGGTTCTTGAAACTCTCAAGAAGGATACTTCCGAAACAGACTCTCTCAAGAACGATACAACTCCCAGAGAAGAAGCCCTTAAGGAAATCTATAAGAAGCTTCGCCCCGGAGATCCGCCTCTTGTGGAAAGTGCAGAACTTCTTCTTCACAATCTTTTCTTTGATCCCAAACGTTACGATATTTCCGCTGTCGGACGTTATAAGTTCAATAAGAAACTCTCCATAGCAAGAAGAATCGCAGGCTTTGAACTTGCAGAAGATGTATATTCTCCCTTTACAGGCGAGCTCATTTTTGAAAAGGGACATATTCTCAGCAAGGAAGATTCCGAAAAGGTTGAAAAAGCCGGCGTTTGCGAAGCATATATCATGTCTAACGAAATTAACACCGAACCTGTAAAGTTTAAGGTGTTCACAAACGGTATGTGCGATATATATGCTCTTGAAGACGGAATAATTCCCAAGAGCTATGACCTTTCCTCACTTGAAATTACAGAGAAGGTAAGCGTTGCTGTTCTTCGTGAAATACTTGAAAGCACAGACAACGAAAAAGACTTTATAGATCAGTTCGAGCTTCGTCGTGATGAGCTTATTCCGAGACACATAACAAAGGAAGATATTTTTGCAACAATCAACTATCTCCTTTGCCTTGTTCATAACTCCGGCACAGTGGATGATATTGACCATCTTGGTAACCGTAGACTCAGATGCGTAGGCGAACTTCTTCAGAACCAGATGAGAATTGGTTTTGCAAGAATGGACAAGATTGTTAAAGAACGTATAACAATGCAGGATCAGGATAATATGAAGGTTCAGAACCTTATAAATATCCGTCCCATCGTTTCCGCAATCAAGGAATTTTTCGGTTCATCTCCGCTTTCACAGTTCATGGACCAGTCCAACCCTCTTGCAGAGCTTACTCACAAGAGAAGACTTTCAGCTCTTGGCCCGGGCGGTCTTTCCCGTGACAGAGCATCCTTTGAAGTTCGAGATGTTCACTATACCCATTACGGAAGAATGTGTCCTATCGAAACACCTGAAGGTCCTAACATCGGTCTTATTTCTTATCTTTCAACTTATGCAAAAATAAATAAATTCGGCTTTATTGAAGCTCCCTACCGTAAGGTTGATAAGGAGACAGGCAGAGTTACAGAAGAAGTTGTATATATGACAGCTGACGTAGAAGACCAGTATGTTGTTGCTCAGGCGAACGAGCCCCTCACAGAAGAAGGCTATTTCGTAAACAAGAGAGTAACAGTTCGTAACAGAGAAGAAATCCTTGAAGTTGATATGGAAAAGGTTGACTTTATGGACGTTTCTCCTAAGATGGTTGTGTCTGTAGCTACAGCGTGTATCCCCTTCCTTGAAAACGACGACAATACCAGAGCGCTGATGGGTTCAAACATGCAGAAGCAGGCAGTTCCGCTTATGATGTGTGATAACCCCATAGTTGCAACAGGTATGGAATATAAAGCTGCTGTTGACTCAGGCGTTGTTATATGCGCAAAGGAAGACGGTGTTGTAACAAAGGTTACTTCCAACTACATTAAGATTATGGACGACCTCGGAAACGAGCACGTTTATGAGCTTCTCAAGTTTAAGAGATCCAACCAGGGTACTTGCGTAAACCAGAGACCTATAGTTGACTCCGGCGAAAGAGTAACAAAGGGACAGGTTATCGCAGATGGTCCTGCAACAAAGAACGGTGAAATCGCCCTCGGTAAGAACGCTCTCATAGGCTTTATGACATGGGAAGGTTACAACTACGAGGATGCCGTACTCCTTAACGAAAATCTTGTAAGAAACGATGTTTATACATCAATTCATATTGAAGAATATACACACGAAGCAAGAGATACAAAGCTCGGACCGGAAGAAATCACAAGAGAAATTCCCAATGTTGGCGAAGACGCTCTTAAGAATCTTACTCTTGACGGTATTATCTGCAAGGGTGCAGAGGTTCAGGCAGGCGATATCCTCGTTGGTAAGGTTACACCTAAGGGTGAAACCGAGCTTACAGCTGAAGAAAGACTTCTCCGTGCAATCTTCGGTGAAAAGGCAAGAGAAGTAAGAGATACATCCCTCAGAGTTCCCCACGGCGAATCCGGTATTATTCTTGATGTTAGAGAATTTACTCGTGAAAACGGCGATGAACTCGGACCGGGTGTAAACAAGGTAGTTAAAATATACATTGCACAGAAGAGAAAAATTTCTGTCGGCGATAAAATGGCGGGCCGTCACGGTAATAAGGGTGTCGTTTCAAGAATCCTTCCTCCCGAAGATATGCCCTTCCTCGCAGATGGTACTCCTCTTGATATCGTTCTTAACCCGCTGGGCGTTCCTTCACGAATGAATATCGGACAGGTGCTTGAAGTGCATCTTGGTATCGCAGCAAAGAAGCTCGGCTGGAAGATTATGACACCTGTATTTGACGGTGCAAATGAAAAGGATATTGATGAGTGTCTGAAGATGGCGGGAATGTCCGAGGACGGAAAGTCTGTACTTTATGACGGACGTACCGGTGAACGCTTTGACAACCCCGTAACTGTAGGTATAATGTATTACCTCAAGCTTCATCACCTTGTTGACGATAAGATCCACGCACGTTCCACAGGTCCTTACTCTCTTGTTACACAGCAGCCTCTGGGCGGTAAAGCTCAGTTCGGTGGACAGCGTTTCGGAGAAATGGAAGTTTGGGCTCTCGAAGCGTACGGTGCAGCTTATACACTTCAGGAAATTCTTACTGTTAAGTCTGACGACGTTATAGGACGTGTAAAGGCTTACGAAGCAATAGTAAAGGGACAGAATATTCCTACTCCCGGTGTTCCGGAATCCTTCAAAGTACTTGTGCGTGAGCTTCAGTCTCTTGCACTTGATATTCAGATTCTTGATAAAGAAGGAAATGAAATCAAGCTTAAGGATTATTCCGAAGACTCCGAGGTGCTCCGCAATGTTCCCGGTTCTTCTGAAGACTTCGCAAAGGACGAGCAGTACGTAACAAACGAAAGCGAGCTTGCAGGAAGCTACAGAACAGGCGAAGCCTATGAAATGGACTCGGATGCTGAGCTTGACTTCGGCGACGGTCAGTAAGACGGATTTTCAAAAGCACAGACCAAAACAGCAGAGAAAAATCTCCGTAAATGTAAAACACTACAAGTAAAGGAGCGCATATATAGATGGATCAGATGCAGCATAATGAATTTGATGCAATAAAAATCGGTCTTGCCGATCCCGATATGATACGCCAGTGGTCATACGGCGAGGTAAAAAAGGCAGAAACAATAAACTATCGTACTCAGAAGCCGGAAAAAGAAGGTCTTTTCTGTGAAAAAATCTTCGGACCGACAAAGGACCTTGAGTGTAGCTGCGGAAAGTACAAGAGAGTACGCTACAAGGGCAAGGTCTGCGAAAAGTGCGGCGTTGAAATAACAACAAACAAGGTAAGAAGAGAAAGAATGGGACATATCGAGCTTGCAGCCCCGGTTTCCCATATCTGGTACTTCAAGGCAATTCCCTCAAGAATGGGACTTCTCCTTGACATCTCTCCAAAGATACTTGAAAAGGTTCTATACTTTGCTCAGTTTATCGTAACAGATCCGGGTGTTGGTACAAACCTCGTTCTCGGTCAGCCTCTTACTATGGATGAGTATGCTGACAGACGCGAAAAGTTCGGTAGTGGCTTCAAGGCTGAAATGGGTGCTGAAGCAATCAAGGCACTTCTTCAGCAGATTGACTGCGAAAAGCTGGCAGAACAGCTCAAAGCCGAACTCTCTGAAGCAACGGGTCAGAAGCAGGTAAGAATCGTTAAGAGACTTGAGGTTGTGGAAGCATTCAGAAAGAGTGGCAACAAGCCCGAATGGATGATTCTTGACGTAATTCCGGTTATTCCTCCGGAAATCCGTCCTATGGTTCAGCTCGATGGTGGACGTTTTGCGACCAACGACCTTAACGACCTCTACAGAAGAGTTATTAACAGAAACAACAGACTTGTAAAGCTCATTGAGCTTCACGCCCCCAATATAATTATCAGAAACGAAAAGAGAATGCTTCAGGAAGCTGTTGACGCCCTTATCGACAACGGCAGAAGAGGAAGACCTGTTACAGGTCCTTCCAACAGACCTCTCAAATCTCTTTCCGAAATGCTCCGCGGTAAGCAGGGACGTTTCCGCCAGAACTTGCTCGGTAAACGTGTTGACTATTCCGGCCGTTCCGTTATCGTTGTCGGTCCCGAACTGAAATTCCATCAGTGCGGTCTGCCGAAGGAAATGGCCTTGGAGCTCTTCAAGCCCTTTGTTATGAAGCGCCTTGTCAAGGACGAAATGGCGCAG
>JAFWWX010000390.1 GCA_017517985.1 Clostridia bacterium
GTAATATTATCCCCCTGCCCGAGGAGCTATGGGAGTCGGGCAAAATATGTGGGTCAAGGGAGTCCCTGACTCCCTTGTGGGGGTGTTGGGGGCGACGCCCCTGACAGAGAGAAGGACAAATTCGGAATTCGGAATTGAGGAGAAAATTTACTGCGTAAATTTTTATTGTTTGAAATTACAAACAATAAAATTTTTGGATTGCAACAAGGCAATTGCACAATCGAGAATATCAAATCCCTGCCCGAGGAGCTATGCGAGTCGGGCAAAGTTGTGGGTCAAGGGAGTCCCTGACTCCCTTGTGGGGGTGTTGGGGGCGACGCCCCTGACAAAGAGATGCAAGGGTGTTGGGGGCAACGCCCCTAACAAAGATAGAGGGCGACTTTTAGTGCGCGTCGTACCAGCTGTCGCCGATTTTCACTTCAACGCTGAGTGGAACAGCAAGAGATACGGCATTTTCCATATTTTCACGAAGAAGCTGTGCGACCTTTTCCGCATCTTCTCGTTTTGATTCCACTATCAGTTCGTCGTGGACCTGAAGTATCAGCTTTGCGCAAAGCCCGGAGTCGAGCAGTGCCTTTTCCGTCTTCACCATCGCCATTTTGATAATATCAGCGGCAGTACCCTGAATGGGGGTGTTCATCGCAAGGCGTTTGCCAAGAGCCTGAAGTGTCTTTTTAGGACTCTGAAGTTCGGGAATGTTTCTTCTTCTGCCGTAAAGGGTGGTTACATATCCGTTATCGGCGGCATTTTCGCAAAGCTCGTCAAGATATCTCTTAACCTGAGGATACTTTGTAAAGTATCCCTCGATATATGCTGCGGCTTCTTTTTTTGTAACACCAATATCGCCTGCAAGGGAGAAGTCTGATATTCCGTATACTATTCCGAAGTTTACCGCCTTTGCACTCTTTCTCATTTCCGGTGTTACATCCTCTTTTGAAACCCCAAATACCTGAGATGCGGTAGTGGTATGAATATCACCGCCGGAAAGGAAGGTGTCAACCATTGTTTTGTCCTCTGAAAGTGCCGCAAGTATTCTCAGCTCAATCTAGGAATAGTCCGCATCTATAAGACAGTAGTCATCATTTTTTGCAACAAAGAATTTACGGAGCTCTCTGCCCTCGGCTGTCTTTATCGGAATGTTCTGGAGATTCGGCTCTGCCGAGGAAAGTCTTCCCGTCTGGGTGTATGCGTGCCTGAAGCTTGTGTGTAGGCGTCCGTCGTCGGAAAGGGCGGAAAGAAGTCCGTCACCGTAGGTAGATTTCAGTTTTGATACTGTTCTGTAGTCAAGTATTTCGTTTATCACCGGATGATAGGAACGAAGATGCTCAAGAGTTTCAGCATCTGTGGAAAACCCACTTTTGGTCTTTTTCATCCCCGGAAGTCCCAGCTTTTCAAAAAGCACCTCGCCGAGCTGTTTGGGGGAATTTATATTAAACTCACAGCCTGCAAGGCTGTAAATATTTGCTTTTCTTGCCTCTATGCGTTCTTCAAGCTCGAGATTGTATTTGCGAAGTCCCACAGCATCAAGCGCCATACCCTCTTTTTCCATTCTTGCAAGGGTAAGTGCTAAGGGAAGCTCTGTTTGGTAGTACAATTCCTCTGCCTTATAATCCGAGAGGAGCTTTGAAAAATACTCATATAAATAAGGCATAGCAAGAAGGAGCGCAAAGTTGTTCTGTATACTATCTGAACTGTCTGCACTCTCGCTCTTTGCAAGTCCGGATAAGTCTTTAGCATCATTTTTTGCTGATGGGTCGCAAAGGTATGCCGCAAGTTTTAAATCGAATATACAGTTTTTAAGTTCAAGGTCCATTCCGAAAAGGGTAGTTGCAACTGCCTTTGAATCGTAAAGTACACATTTTGCACTGCTTTCAAAAACAGTCGTCAGGTTTTCCTTTGTTGCAGGAATAAGATATTTATCACCATTGTCTATATATAGCTTTCCGTTTTCAAAATCGGGGTGGACATATATTGTTTCGCCGTCTTTTATTTCTATGGAATCAGCCGTTTTGTAGTCAGAAAACTTCTTTTCTTCCTTTAAGGGTAAATCGTTCCCCTCGCCACTTCCGTCAAGACCGAATCTTGTGATGAAATTCCGTAGTTCAAGGTCGGAGAATATTTCATATAGTCCTGCCCTGTCAATTTCTTCTCTTTTCAAAGAGTCAAAGTCGAGAGCAAGGGGTACTTCCTTAAATATCTCCGCAAGCTCGTAGCTCAGATATGCAGAATCTTTACCGTCTTTGATTTTCTCTTTCATTTTCGGGGAAAGAGAGGAATTTTCATAGTTTTCATAAAGTCCGTCGAGAGAGCCGTATTCGCATATAAACTTAAGTGCCGTCTTCTCTCCAACGCCGGGAATGCCGGGGATGTTATCCGAGCTGTCACCCATAAGAGCTTTTAGGTCAACGAGTCTTTCCGGGGTAAGTCCGCAGTATTTTTCCGAGAATTTTGCCTTATCAAAAAGAATTGTGTCGTTGTTTGTCGCAAGAAGAACAAAGCTTGTATCGCTAATTAACTGAAGCGAATCTCTGTCACCGGTGAGGATATAACACTCAGAGTTGCCTGCGCTGTCGGATTTTTTAGCGCAAGTGCCGAGTATATCGTCTGCCTCGTAGCCCTCAAGTGATAGCACATGGAATCCGAGCTTTTCGCAGATTTCCTTTGCAGGCTCAAGCTGACTTGCAAGCTCCGGTGGCATTCCGTGACGGTTTGCTTTATAAAGGACGTATTTTTTATGTCTGAAGGTGGGTGCCTTCAGGTCAAAGGCGACTCCCACGGCATCGGGATTTATACCGTCAACCGTTTTCATTATAATATTGACAAAGCCGAATATTGCATTTGTAGGTCTTCCGTCACGGGTAGAAAGAGGCTTTACGCCGTAAAAAGCCCTGTTCAGTATGCTGTTTCCGTCAATTACAAGTATTTTTTTCTTTTCCTGCATTTTTACAATATTTCCTTTCCTGCCGTTTCAATATCCGGTTGGTATTTATTTTATCCCGGGGTGTCATTTTTAGATAAATCCTACGATTTCGACAATGTATGACAAGCTATACTATAAAGACTGTATAATCTGGATGCCAATGTTATTAGAGGCACGTTCGTGTTAAGTTAGGAATAAAAAATCATTCTTAAATTACACTAATCCCATACACCACTCAACACAAATGGCAACAATGACTACAAGTACTGATATTATAAATCCGTGAATCATTGGATTTATTCCGGACTTTTTCATATCCTTAAAGCTTGTGTTTAATCCTATTGCCGCAAGTGCAGTAACCATCAAAAATTTACTTATATCTTTAGCAACTGATGAAACATTTGCCGGTATCATTCCCATACTGTTTACTGCTGCCAAAGCCAAAAATCCCAAAATAAACCATGGAAACAGCCTTAAAATATTAACTTTCTGATATGAAGCATCAGAGATTTCTTTTCTCTTCAACTTCAAATTTATAAAAGAAAACACCAAAACTGTCGGGATTATACTAAGTGTTCTTGTCAGTTTAACCATAGTAGCGAAATCGCCTGCACCTTCTGAAAAAGCATATCCTGCAGCAACCACGCTTGATGTATCATTTACTGCCGTACCTGCCCATAATCCGTAAGCCATATCGCTTAGTCCCAAAGCTCTGCCCATTATAGGAAACAATATAATCATTGCCATATCAAACAAAAAAGTTGCTGACATTGCATAAGCAATATCAGAATCTTTTGCATCAATAACAGGGGCAATAGCCGCAATGGCAGAACCGCCACAAATCCCTGTTCCTGCTGAAATCAGATTTGAAAGCTTCCAATTTAACTTCAAAGCCTTACCTATAAAGAAACCTCCGCCAAAACAAGTCAAAAGAGTGAAAACCATTACCATCAATGATAATTTACCCACGGAAAGAATCACCCCAACACTGAGAGAAGCGCCAAGGAGAATAATAGCAAATTTCAAAACTTTCTTTGATGCAAACTTGATTCCTGCTTTCAAGAAATCCGGCCTCCAAAAATGATTAATTATCATTCCTATAAATAGTGCAATAACCGATGCTCCCACAATATGTATTGGTAGACGGCTTTCAATTGTTTTTGCCACTACTGCAATCAAAATTGATATTGCTAATCCGGGAATAATTCCCCACACCTTTTTTATAATTTTCATATTATACCTCTTTTCAACAAATTTCGACAATCCTTATAATGTTGTGAACCGTCAAGTTCAATCACAATTTTAGCTGTTGCAATATAAGAATCAACAGTATAGTTACCGCTAACCTTTTGTCTGTTGACAGTTACAGGTAATGATTTTAAAAAGTCATACCACAAATGTCGTTCTTCTTTTGTCATATTCTTTCTCAATGCTTTAGCATTACCTGTTAATTTAGCATTGTTTGTTTTATTCATTTCCACCTCATCCGAGTTGCTACGCAACCTACCTTCCCCTCAAGGGTAAGGCTTTTTAAACGGACAGCCTTCGATATTCTTACTATAAATGAGATAAGGTTTAGATGTAAACCGTTTTAGGCCACAACCTCGTGTTATGTTAGCGCCAAAAAAATTTTTCTTCTTTTTAACATCTTTTCCTTTATCATATAGTCGTTCAAGTTCTTCTGTTTTAATTGACAGAATTTTAATAGCATTGTTTTGTTTTTCAAAATTAACATGTAAATCTTTAAGCAATCTAGTGTCGTATAATTTACGCAATACGGGATTATATTCCTCATTAGAATTTAACAACTTCAAACCTTCGTTTATTTGTTCTATATATTCCTGTATAATATTCTTTTCTGCATTTAAACATTGAACTAGATCATCTAATTTTTTAATAAGCTTAGAACATTCTTCCATCTTTTGTTCGTGTATTTTCAATTCATTTGACATATCAGAAACAACATTTACTGTGCTATCCATTTCATAAACAATATTTGAAAATAAAAAGCTGTTATTAACTTTGTTAAGCATATCAATAACATTCCGATTTAATCCAAACTCAACTACATCTTTATTTATACTACGCAATTTACATATTAATAAATATATAAAACAAAAACTTTCTAAATGTAAATATCCAACTTTACTAACATTCGTTGTTATTGTTTGTTCATTTATTATCCTGTCTTCAACGTAATTTCCGTTAAGAGACAGCTTTCCTAATCCTACATATACAGTTGCGATATCCGTCAAAACTTCATTCTCAATTTCTAAACTGTAAAATAATCCTTTATTTCTTAAATATTTATGCATTATCTCGTGAGCAAGTACAGCAATAGTTTGAGAAAAAGACTTACATACATTCACATTGATATCTATATACGATACTTTTCCATCATATTCTATCGTACCGCCTTTGTCTTTTGCACCTTTTGTTACAATGAACGTTGCCTCTAATCCCACAAACTCTGCAATTTTTTTGGTCAACACATTCAAATTATCTTTATATGGCATCAAATCAATAGGATTCAACACTTTAAAACTGATATGTTTTCCTAAGTTCTTTTCAAGGTACATAACTTTATCAATATAATCATACGCATTTTTTTCAGTTAAAGAAATCTGTGTATATTTTGACATACTTATCGCTCCTAAAAAGTAATTCGTTATTATATTTTTTAGCATAATAGGCGGCCGCTTTTAAGCAACCGGACAAGCAATCAGAAAAAGTAACATTAATCATATTTATTCCTCCGCTTTTTGTCAATATTCGACATCCTTACTACAAGGTATAGAAGGTTCAGCAGTATCAACTTAAAGACCGCTCCTTTTGGGGAAGGCTTTTTGATTAAACAAATTCAGGCATTATTTTTTGATAAATTTTAATATTATACACCCTTTTATCCTCTGTTTTTCTGATAGTTAAGGGTAAATATTCCTGCACAGGTAAGAGCGAGCGCTACAAGTACATTTATAACCGAAACATTTCCGGATTCGGTGAGCATAATATTTGAAAGAATAACGCCGAAAACCGGTGTCATAAAGCTGAATACCGTTACCTTTGATACCGGATTGTGTTTCAGAAGTATTCCCCAAAGAGCATAGGCTATAGCTGAAAGGAAAGCAAGGTATGTAAGGATTCCCACACCGGTAAGACTTTCAAAGCTGATACTTCCGCCAAAGGCGAGACCCAGAATAATCATAACGGCTCCGCCGAGGATAAACTGATAGCCACTCAACACCACAGGATTTTCTTCTTTTGAGTATATCTTCATAAGTACCGAAGAGAAAGCAAGGGAAATTGCGGAGAATATGACAAAACAGTCGCCGAGGAAATTAAGATTCAGTTCAAGTCCGGAAAGATTTACAACCACAACTCCGGAAAAACCAATAAGACAAGCGATTATCTTTTTAAGAGTAAGTTTTTCCTGTCTGAAGATGAGAGTTGCCACGAGAATTGAGAAAAATGCACTGGAACCGCTGAGTATTGTACCCTTTACACCGCTTGTATTGGCAAGTCCAATATAGAAAAATATGTACTGAAGTATTGTCTGGAATACACTTATAATACCCACATATTTAATGCTTTTCTTTTTAGGGTACAAAAATTTTCTTTCTATGATGCTGTATATGATTACAGTTATGATACCTGCAAGAGCAAAGCGTATTCCGGCAAAAAGCATAATTGACGGTGTTCCGGATACCTTGAGAGATGCATACCCTGTTTTGATAAAGGGTGTGGCACTTCCCCACAGGGCAGTACAGAGTAGTGCGGAAAGCACTACAAATATCGGGTTTGTGTAAATTTTGTTTTGCATTATTAGCTCCTTTTCTATATATCATAAGTCCTGTTACTTGATTATTCGATGATTTCTTTTTTTGATGAAATTATTATAAAATTAGTGTATAAATTAAACACCATCGTTATTTTGATTTTTCTTAGCTGTTGTTATTGATGATATTAGAAGTTTTCTTATCTTACTGCATCTATCAAACATATCAGCAAATTCATCTTCTGTTATCATTTTTGTTTCTTTGAAAAGTCCTAACCAATAATCGCTTTCATAACATTCTTTTAAGGCAATCTGAAATTTGTTTATGAAATCTGCCTTGCTTGATGCGTAGTTTGCTTCGTGGATGTTGGCACCAATGCTGGTTCCGCTTCTTAAAAGCTGATTTAACAATACATTCCCTTTTCTATTTTCTTTAATCTCTGTACAAAGATTAACAATATCGACTGCAAATATTTTTGATAAATCGACAAGTTTATTTTCTTTCATTATAGTTCTCCGTTTTATGAATTGACAACGTTGTTGTCATGAATTGGCGTTGCGCCATGATTTCTCGCTTCGCTCCATGAATTGAATTGCCTGTTTGCTCTGCAAACGCTTAATGCACAAAGTGCAATTCATGAGTCGCAAGAC
>JAFWWX010000391.1 GCA_017517985.1 Clostridia bacterium
ATTTAATAAAAAATTGAATGTTGAAAAGAGTATTGAAACGATAAATTTGATATGATATAATACCAATATACTGTTGTTCGCTCTTTTCAATATGAAGAAAGGAGAAACAATGGCAGAAGCAAAGAAAAACAAAAGGCGATTAGACAAAAGCAGGATTACTCTCAAGGTTGGCGAAAGTCAACGCTCTGACGGTACATATCAGTACAGATGGACTACCCGTGGTGGTAAAAGGCACTATGTTTATGCCAAGACTCTTGATGAGCTTCGCAGAAAGGAAGAACAAATAATTGTTGATATGCACGACGGCATAAAAATAGACAGCCGAAGCATAACGGTCAACGATATATTTGAAATGTGGTGTGACCTAAAAAGAGGTTTAAAGGCAAATACCTTTGCCAACTACAAATATATGTATAATAAATTTGTAAGGGACACCTTTGGTCAGATGAAGCTATTGCAGATTAAAAAATCCGATGTTAAAAGATTTTATAACCGAATGGCAGATGAGAAAATATTGTCTATCTCTACAATTGATGGCGTACATAATATCTTGCATCAGATATTTGATTTAGCGGTTGATGATAACTACATAAGAGCAAATCCCACAAGCAATGTGTTAAGAGAGTTGAAATTATCTCATAATTTTCAGGTTGAAAAGCGAAAGGCTTTGACCAAGGAAGAGCAAGATATATTTGTCGAGTTCTTAAAACGAAAGCCTTTATACAATCATTGGTATCCAATTTTTGCAGTTATGTTAGGTACAGGAATGAGAGCAGGCGAAACAGTCGGCTTAAGATGGTGCGACATTGACTTGGATGAGGGGATGATTAGCGTAAACCATACATTAGTCTTTTTTCGTAAGGAAGGGATTGATGGATGTAGTTATGCGGTTAATACTCCCAAAACCAAGGCAGGGACACGAGAAATTCCTATGATGGATTTTGTCAAGGAAGCCTTTGTAAAGGAAAGAGAATATCAAAAGGAAGTGGGTTTAACCTGTAAATCAAGCATTGATGGCTTTACCGATTTTGTATTCTTAAATAGGTTTGGAGAAGTCCTTAATTTAGGAGTTCTCAACAAAGCATTGAAAAGAATTATTAGAGATTGTAACAAGGAAATTTTGGAGAAGCATACAGGAGAGGGAATACCGATTCTGTTGCCGAATTTTAGTTGCCATACACTTCGTCATACCTTTACAACAAGGCTATGCGAAGCAGAGGTATATGTGAAAACAATCCAAGATATTTTAGGTCACACCGATATTTCTACAACAATGAATATCTACGCCGATGTAACAAAAGCACAGAAGAAGATTACCTTTAAAAGCATAGAAGGAAACTTCGGAAATTTAGTTTAAAAATGCTATGAAGGGCTACACCATTTTATACACCAATTTGCCTATTTCGTGCAAAAAGTGGTGTAAACCTTGAAAGTATAAAAAACGCTGAAAGTAGGCGTGATTGCTGGATTTGTGCCACTTTTTGAAAGCTTAAAAATTTCATCAAGCAGAAATCCCAACAATGAAACCTTTAAGCGATAACTAAGCCTGAAAAGCCTTATGGCATAAGGGTTTGTCAAGTTTTTAGGAGTGCAAAATTTACGCATTTACGCATTCCTTACGCATTATTGAACATTGACAGGGAAAATACAACTTTGGTAAATAAAAAAGCCACGCAAAATTGAGTAAGTAAAGCTCATTTATGCGTGGCATTTTTATCTTAATTGAATTATTCTCGGTGTATACTTTATGGATATTTTTTCATTTTTAGTCTGAATACGAACAAAAAAAGCCCTGTTGATTTTAGGTCAGCAGGGCTAATTTTTTTGTAAAATTACTTTTTTGTCTTGAATTTATCAGTCATTTTTTTCTCTTCTGAGGCAACAAATTCTAAGAACTCATTTTTGGTTTTCCCGGTTATAAGCTTGTAAATTTCGTCCTCGTTTATTTTGTCCGAGTATAGAGTATGGTCGTTAAAATCAACGCACACTTTCTCTCCTTTTTTGTTGTATTCTTTTAGGAGAGTTATTGTTTCTTCCAAGTCTGTCCCGATATCTATTTCAACTTTTCTATATTCAGTATTCATAATCAGTCCTCCTTTCGTAAATTATATCATATGTTTATGCTTATTTCTATAAGTTTTTATATTATTATGATTAAAAAAGGCTAAAATCTAAGAAAAATCACCGTTTATGGTTGAAAACTTCTTAAATCTTTAGCCAATTTTCCACTATTAAGTTGATATTAGTCAAGTATTTTGTACCAAAGTCTGTATTCTATTTCGATTTCTTTAGTTTCAATGCTGTCTTTTACCTGAAAATCACAGTCAACATATTGTGTAAAACTACCTTTATACTCACCTGAACGGTATGGAATAGGGTAACAATATCTGATGCAATCCTCAATTACTCGTTCAAATTGTGTGTTTGGATAGAGTATCAAGTCCTCTTTGGAGTCGGAGATAAATCCAATTCCTTTCTTTACATAATTGAAATCATTAACTTTAGTTAATCTGTAAGTTACTTTAATCATCTTTATTTTTTCCTTTCTATCAAAGGATGGCATAGTTGATGATATTTCATTGA
>JAFWWX010000392.1 GCA_017517985.1 Clostridia bacterium
AATGGCTCTTACTTCCGACAGTGACCTTTTCGATATATTTGAAAATAAAGACATAAATGAAAATATTGACGAGATAATAGTTCGTTCACTTAATATCAAAAAGGCAGTTGTAGAGCAAGACGAAAGAGAATCAGGACTTAGAAAGATACTTAATTTCGGACATACAATAGGCCATGGAATTGAGAGTAGTGAAAATATGTCAGAGTTATATCATGGCGAATGTGTTGCACTTGGGCTTGTACCTATGTGTGATGAAAAAATAAGACTAAGAGTAATCGAAGTTCTCAAAAAATGCAATTTGTATAATTTGATTGAATTTAATTGGGAAAAGATATCTGAAGCGGCATTTCATGATAAAAAAGCAGATGGCGAATATGTTACTGTAACAACCGTACCTGATGTTGGTTGTTTTGAGTTAAAAACTATGAAATGCAGTGATGTAATAGATGTAGCGAAAAAAGTATATTATGGGGTGAAATAATGAAAAATACATTTGGGTCAAGCGTGACAGTTACCATTATCGGTGAAAGTCATGGCGAATATATAGGAGCTGTTATTGATGGCTTAGCACCCGGAATAGATATCAATGAAGATTACATAAATCATATGCTTTTCTTAAGAAGGCCTGACGGAAGGATTTCAACTCCGAGAAAAGAAAATGATGAATTCAAAATTGTAAGTGGTGTAGTAAATAATAAAAGCACCGGAACTCCTATTACTATATTGATACCTAATGAAAATGTAAAAAGCGGAGATTACTCACAGATGAGAACTGTTGCGAGACCATCTCATGCAGATTATACCGCCGAGTGTAAGTATCATGGCTTTCAGGATTCAAGAGGTGGCGGACATTTCAGCGGAAGAATAACAGCAGCACTCGTTGCGGCAGGCGCAATATGTAAGTATGCATTAGAACAAAAGGGTGTTTATATTGGAACACATGTAAAGAAATGTGCAGGAATTGCAGACAGAGATTTTGAAGATTTATTATCCGATATTAGCATACTTAATAAAAAAACATTTGCAGTTCTCGACGAACCCCGAATTGATGAAATGAAGAATGCAATTATAGAAGCATCATCAAACGGTGACAGTGTTGGGGGCGTTTTGGAAACTGCCATTTTCGGAATGCCTGAAGGTGTAGGAGAACCATGGTTTGATTCTGTTGAAAGCCTGCTTTCTCACATGATGTTTTCAATTCCTGCAGTTAAAGGTATTGAATTCGGCGCAGGTTTTAAGATAGCAGATATGAAGGGTAGCGAAGCAAATGACGAAATGAGACTTAAAGATTGCAGAGTCGTAACAGATACAAATAATAACGGCGGAATAAATGGCGGTATTACAAATGGTATGCCAATTATTTTCAGGACTGCGATTAAGCCGACACCTACAATATTCAAACCTCAACATACCGTAGATTTTAAAAATATGAGTGAAACAATTTTAGAGCCAAAAGGCAGACATGATCCAGCGATTGTTCACAGAGCAAGAGTGGTTCAGGATGCGGCGTCTGCTATTGTTCTTTGTGATGCACTTGCTTTAAGATTTGGTACAGATTGGTTAAGATAAAATACTGTAACTTAACGATTGGAGCTGATAAAATGAAAATCCTTGTTATAAACGGACCAAACTTAAATATGCTCGGTATCCGTGAGCCGGACCATTATGGAAAAGAGACTTATACAGACCTTTGTGAAAAGATACAGAAGCATTGCGCTGACAAAAATGTGGAAGTAAAGATATATCAATCCAATCACGAAGGCGATATTGTGGATGAAATTCAAAAAGCGTATGGAAAAGTTGATTGTATTGTTATAAATCCAGGTGCTTATACACATACAAGTATTGCGATTTTAGATGCAGTAAAGTCAGTGAATATTCCAACTGTTGAGGTGCATATCTCAAAGGTGGAAAAGAGAGAAGGATTCAGACAGATAAGTTATATAAGATCTGCCTGTGTAAAAACAATTACAGGTCATGGCACGGATGGATATCTTGAAGCCATAGACTATCTCGTAGAGGAACACAAATGATAGCTAAATTCAAACCATGTAAATTGAGTGGGGAAATAAGCGCACCACCATCTAAAAGTATGGCGCACAGATATTTGATTGGCGCCGCTTTATCAAAACAAATATGTACTTTGTCGGGAGTTGATTACAGCGAGGATATCCTGGCAAGCATTGATTGTCTGAAAGCGTTAGGGGCAGAAATCTCTATAGATGCTGATAAAGTAAGCGTCAATCCTGAAAACTTTATGAATGCAGAAAATCCTGTTTTAGAATGCAGGGAAAGTGGAAGTACACTAAGATTTTTTATTCCTCTTGCATTGTGCATGGGAAAAGAAGTAACTCTAAAGGGTAGTACACGCCTTTTTGAAAGACCTCTCGATGTATATGAAAAGCTTTGCTGTGAAAACAGCTTTATGTTTAATAAGACTGCAAACTCTGTAACACTTTGCGGAAAGCTTGCAAGCGGAAATTATAAAATAAGAGGGGATATCAGCAGTCAGTTTATTACTGGACTGATTTTTGCCCTTGTTTATCTTGGCGGTAATTCAACTATTACTATTATTCCGCCCTTTGAAAGCAGGTCATACATTAACCTTACAATTTCTGCACTAAAGTCGTTCGGTGCGGAAGTAAAGTTTGTCGATGAGTACAATATTGAAATAAAAAAGGCGGATATGCATTCGTATTCGGGTAAAATTGAAGGCGACTATTCAAATGCTGCGTTTTTAGACGCATTCAACTATATAGGCTCAAAGGTAATTATCCAAAATCTATATCCTGACAGTCTTCAAGGGGATAAGGTGTATAAAAATTACTTTGATAAAATTTCGTCAGGAAGACCAACTCTTGATATTTCTGATTGTCCTGATCTTGGCCCTGTACTTTTTGCACTTGCAGCTTTAAATAATGGTGCGATTTTTACGGGTACAGACAGGCTGAAAGCAAAAGAAAGTGACAGAGGTGCAGCAATGCATGAAGAACTTAAAAAACTTGGCGGGGGACTTGTCTTTGAGGAAAATATGATAACTGTACCTAAACAAGAATTAAGGTATAACGGAAGTGTTTTAGATGGACATAATGATCATAGAATTGTTATGGCAATGTCGGTTATACTATCAAAAATCGGCGGGGAAATTTCCGGAGTTGAGGCAGTAAGAAAAAGTTATCCTGGTTTTTTTGATGATATAAAAAAACTTGGAGCAGAGGTGGAATTTAAATGATAGTAGATGTAAGTAAGAAAATATTGATAGTCGGACTTGGACTTTTAGGCGGTAGTTATGCAAGAGTTTTGAAACGATTTGGGTTTCACATAAGTGCAATTACTAAAGAACAAAGTTCGATAGACTATGCACTCAATCAAAATATAATTGATGAAGGTTCAACAGAACTTGACGAAAAGATAATTGGAAATTCAGATCTTGTAATATTTGCTCTTTATCCTCATGTTTTTGTAGAATGGATAGAGCAGAATCAGAATCTTCTAAAAAGCGGTGCAATTATAACTGATGTAACTGGTGTTAAGAGGAGCATTGTGTATAAAATACAGGAAATACTCAGAGATGATGTCGAATTCATTCCGGCACATCCAATGGCGGGCCGAGAAGTTTCAGGTGTAGAAAACAGCACGGATAGTTTGTTTCAGGGAGCAAACTATATTGTTACTCCCACAGAAAAAAACACACCGGAAGCAATCAATACTTGTCTTGAGCTTGGAAGACTTCTTGGGTTTTCGAATGTTACAACACTTTCTCCCGAAGACCATGATGAAATGATAGGTTTTCTCTCACAGCTTACACACTGTATTGCAATTACTCTAATGACCTGTAATGACAAAGAGAATATGGAGAAATTCACAGGCGACTCGTTCAGAGATTTAACACGAATTGCAAGAATAAATGATTTGATGTGGAGTGAACTTTTTGTAGCAAATAAGGACGCGCTTTTAAATCAGATGGATATGTTTATAGATAAATTTAACGAGCTTAAGTCAATGCTTGAAACAGAGGATATAGATGGAATGAGAAAAATGATGCGTCATTCTACACAGCGCAGAGCATTGTTTGACAAAAAATAAATCAATATGGAGGAGCTTAAAAATGAATATGCAATTCAAACGCAAATTACCAATTCCAAAGGATATAAAAGAACAATATCCAATTACATCGGAAGTAGAAAAAATAAAAGTAAAAAGAGATGAAGAAATAAAAGCGGTATTTGAAGGGAAAGATGATAGGTTTATACTTATTATCGGACCATGCTCAGCAGACCACGATGACAGTGTCATAGATTACATTTTGCGGCTTAGAAAAGTTCAGGAGAAGGTATCCGATAAGATACTTATAATTCCGAGAATTTATACAAACAAGCCGAGAACAACAGGAGACGGATATAAGGGAATGCTTCATCAACCTGATCCGAACAAAGAATCTGATATGCTAAAGGGTGTTATAGCAATTAGAAATCTGCATCTCAGAGCACTTAAGGAAACAGGATTTACCTGTGCTGATGAAATGCTTTATCCCGAAAATTACAGGTATTTATCTGATTTATTATCTTATGTTGCAATCGGTGCGAGGTCTGTAGAAAATCAGAAACATCGTCTTACTGCAAGCGGACTTGATATTCCGGTTGGTATGAAAAACCCTACAGCAGGGGATATTTCGGTTATGATGAATTCAATTACAGCGGGTCAACATTCTCATACATTTATTTATAGAGGATGGGAAGTTGAAAGTCAGGGTAATCCTCTGACTCATGCTATTTTAAGAGGTTATGTGAATAAGCATGGTCAATCAATGCCTAACTATCATTATGAAGATTTAATACATCTTGCAGAAATATATGATAAATCAGGTTTGGTTAATCCAGCTGTTATTATTGATACAAACCATGCGAATTCAGGTAAAAAATGGATGGAACAGCCGAGAATTGCAAAGGAAGTTCTTCACAGCTGCCGTCATAGTGATGACATAAAAAAGATTGTGAAAGGGCTTATGATAGAGAGCTACATCGAAGATGGCGCACAAAAGTCTGAAGAATGTGTTTACGGCAAATCAATTACCGATCCTTGTCTTGGCTGGGAAAAGACTGAAAGTCTTATTTATGATATCGCTGATAAACTCTAATGATATAATAAAAGAGCACCCTTATGGGTGCTTTTTTGGCGGAGAAGAAGGGATGTGTATTGCTATGCAATCCACTGTGCTTGACGACCGAAAGCTAAAGCTTTCAGTACCCGTCTGCACACCAAAAAGCTAAAAACTTGCCACCGGCAACTTTTACTAACGCTTTTTGCCCCCTCGGTGTTCGAATCCCACTCATACAAAAAAAGCACCCTCATGGGTGCTTTTTTGTAAGTACGATATAATTTTACTGTCGCATTGATTTTGCCCTTATTTTAAGCGGGTTTCCAGACTTTTGTCCTAATCAGAATTCTTTACTGCAACCGGGTTGCACCAAATGATCCAAAAGGAAGATTGTGCCGTAAGGTCGGCGCTCACATCAAAGAACAGAAACTACATGAGGTTGCATATGAAAAAGCTTACAGCAGAGCGTATGACAGATTAAAATATCGCAAGCGTGCCGGATTAATCGATGTTGATATATGGAACAGGCAGGTTGCCGGAATTCAAGATATTCGAGAAATGGCACGTGATGGAGTAATCTCTGATGCTGAGGCTGTTGAAAGACTAAATAGCTATTAAAGAAAAAGAGGTTAAGCATAAAAAGCATGCTAAACCAAAATGTAAGAGAATAGGCGATTGTGCCTATCCTCTCGCTATTTTATTCCATTGTTCCTACCATTTTATTTATGTCGCCATCTGAGTCTACTATTATGGTTTGGGTTTTATTTGGAGCCACATAGCCGAAGCCTTCGATGTAGGCTTTATTTTTCTCCTCTATGATTTCGTTCCTTTTTACAGTTTCCTCATCGGTGAGGTAGCAGGTGTCTTTTGTCATAATTTCATCCTTTGGATTTATAGGTTCTTCGGGATTCTTTTCCCACTTCGCATACAAGACATCAGGCTTTGTGAATTTGAATGTTGTTACTTGATTTTGTTTTGTTCGGGGATCGGTGAACCAGCCTTTGAATGTATAGCCGTATTTTGTGGGGACATAACTTTCAAGGCTGATGATCTCGCCGTATCTTTTTGTTATTGGCCTGATAAAGCTTCCGCCATCTGATGCGAATTGCAATGTAACATATCCAAAGAACCAGATTTCGCTATCGAATATGAGTTGATTTCGCCTCATCTGCCAAGGTGCAGCCGACGTTGTTTGTGTTAGCAGTATAGTCACTGCCATTGCCGTACATAATACTTTTTTCTTCATAAATTTCGCCCTCTCTGATTTTATATTACCTTTCGGCAACACAAACATACCACAGAAGAGAGGGAAAGTCTACGAAGGAATTCGCAAACCGCTTTTCTTTGATTAATGTTTATCATATTTTGATATAGCAAAACCCTCTGAAATGAGTTTTATCATCTCAGAGGGTTCTATGAAAGGCTTTACACAATAATTAAATTACTTGTTATCCAACGTATGTGTCTTTTGGATCGGCGCCGTATGTATTGGCACCGATTGTTCCTTCTTTGAGTGAGAATACCAAAAGGATGATTGCTCCAACGACTGGAACAAATGCGATTAAAAGCCCCATGCCGACTTATCAATATCGTGTAGTCTGCGGAACGACAGGGAAAGTTCAGGTATCACAATAAACAAACTGTATAAGCTTGTGAGAAGCTTAATACCGATTATTCCATCAATTATTCCTAAAACAAATACGATAACGGCACTGATAAGAGCAAACATCCAATATTCTGTTCTTCTTGCTCTGCCGCTGAAGTTACAGTAATTTTTAATTGCCTGTATATACCAACTCATAAAATTGCTCCTTTAAAATTAATATTCGATTTCGCCACCATGTTCTTTAGATAATTCTTCTAAAGCTTTGTTGTACTCATCGAGCAGGCTAACGGCTTCGCTAAGCTTTTCGGTTGCTGCGTTAATTGTATCATCATCCTGAGTTTCACAGCCTTCTGCAAGAGTTTCAAAAGCAACCTTATAAGTATCCATCATCTTAACATACTTATCTTTGATAGCTTTAACTTCTTCTGTTTCAGGGGTAATGTCCTTGAGTTTTTCAAGTGAACCGTTTACAAGAGGAAGAAGTGTATCGTCAATACTTTTCTTAATAGCGGTATCGTCCTCAAGAGTTTCCCATGTTCCAACTTCTGCAGTAACCTGTGTATACTCAGCATTAACTTCTTTCATCTCAACATTCAAGAAGTTTTCCAAATCATCATAAACGGGATCTGAACCACAACCTGCAAGAAGTGTAACTGACATAACTACCATAAGTAAAAGTGAAAAAATCTTTTTCATAACAATCTCTCCTATATCCTTAGATTAAATTTTTATTATTCGTCAAGCAAATCGCGTCTGCTTGCTTCTGACCACAAATCAAGTTCACGTGAATAAGGTCCGTCGCTCATATAGATATCACGTGTTCTGAAATCTTCTATTACTTTCTGAATGTTTTCGTACTCTGCAAGAAGTCTTTCGTCACTCATACTTGCAGGCGGAGTAAGTGTTCCGTATCAGTCGGGCTGTTTTGTGTAATCTTCCGGCGGATTCGGATCAAGAACCATGCTTGTTACAGTCTGTGTTGCTTTCTTTTTCAAATCTTTAATAAGCGCACTGTTATCTGTAGGAGCTACATGGTAACGATGAAGGAAGGTAACTATCTGTGCACGTGTGCAGGCAGTATCAGGTGTGAAGCTTGTTCCGCCTGTACCTGCGGTAATACCTTTTGTAACTGCCCATGAAACTGCTTTTTCAAGTTCGCTGCCTGCCGGAACATCTGAGAACGGAACTGTTTCAACTGTAGGTGAACCTGCTGCTTTCCAGAAATATTCAACAGTGGAAGCACGTGTGCAAGGATCATTAGGACCAAACTTATGACCATCAGGTTTATAAATACCTTTCTCTTTTGCCCAGAGAGCTGCACCGCAGAAATAATCACTGAAGAATACATCACTGTAGAAATTCTTTGCAGTTGATTCGGGAGAACCTGCTGCACGCCAGAGGAATGTTAAAATCTGTGCTCTTGTGCAGGTTGTGTCGGGTGAGAATGTTGTGTTGCTTGTACCGCTTGTGATACCCTTATCTACTGCCCAGCTTACAGGCTCAAAGAAATAGTCT
>JAFWWX010000017.1 GCA_017517985.1 Clostridia bacterium
GGTATACCATTCCAGAAGATACGCATACAGACCGTTCAGGTAATGAATATACCATACCGGCAACCGAAGTTGTTCTGGAAGGTGACATTGCTACTACATCTGCAAGCATTTCGGAATATGATGCATTTATAGATAAGCAAGGCAGAATGTTTGTGTTCTGGTCAGGCGAAGAAGATGGTGCAAATCATATTTATATGGTAATGTATGCCGGCGACAACGATACGGAAACTGAGGGCAATTGGAGCGAAAAGTTCTCTATCGTTTCATCTGATGATAGCTATTACTCAGAAATTGCCGGAGCTTTGTACGACGGAAAAGTTGTTCTTAAGGCAAACAAGACGATGATAGGTTCAGACATCAGAAGTCTTATGTTTGTAAAACACGTACCGTACAGCGATGTGTGCATAAAGGAGCTTGAGCTTAGTGATAAAGCACCAAGAGCCAACAGAAGCGTAGAAGTAACTGCATCTGTAATTAATGATGGTATTATGCCATATAAAGAAACCGTAACGGTAGTGTTTACCCTAAACGGAGAAAAAATTGTTGAGAAAACAATTGACCCTATTATTTACGGCAGCCAGATCCACAAGGTTTCCACTAATATCGTTATGCCGGATGATATAGAAAATGCAGAAATTTCTGCATATATTAACGGGCAGGATGCGGTGACTGTTAAACCTGAATTTATTGGTATTCCTGAGTTTTTAAATCAGGAAATCGCAACTGACGAAGATGGCTCTAAATCTTATAAGGTAACATTATACAATTCAGGTAATATTCCTTCCGAAGAGATGCTTATGACAGCTTATATAGGCGATGAAGTTATTGCTTGCGAAACTGTTGAATCAATTGCTTCGGGTGAGTCAGCTGATTTTGAAATGCCTTTGGCTATAAACGACAGTATGTATAGTATTACCAACGGAAATGGCATTGCAGATGTTGTAATAAGAACTACCGACAAGGAAGAAAATGCAGTTGATATTTACAGCGGGCAGGCAATGAAGGTGTTTGATGCCAAGGCAACAGAACTTCTTAAAAAAGTTGAGGATGTTGTTTTTAAATATGACACATACACAATGAAAAAAGGTACTCATAAAGACATTCAGCCTGAAATTATCGGTGTTGATGAAGGACTTCATGTGATGTGGCTTGAGAGTAGCAATGAAAATGTGGCAAAAATCAGCAATAATATAATTTCTGCTACATCTCCAGGTAAAACCACCCTTAAAGGCGTAGTTGTTCCTGATAAACAAATTGCTGTATTCGATGCTGCCGGTAATGGATATATGAAAAATGTTTTAGATACTATTCCTGAGAATCTTATAAAAACGGTTACAGTAGATATCCAAGTGAATTCAGGCTCGTCGGGTGGTTCATCAGGTAGTTCTGTTTCTACAAAAACCGAAAATAACGAGGATGGCTCTACAACCAAAACAGCAACAGATAAAAAGACAGGAACAGTAACCGAAGTTACAACTTATCCCGATGGTGATGTTGTAACTGTTAAAACCGAAAAAGACGGTACTGTTACTGCTGAAGTTAAAGCAAATTCTGAAAAGGATGTTATTTTGCCGATAGAACCCACCGAGGATATTATTGTAGTATCTTTTACCGATGAAAACGGAAGAACAAGATATACCGATGAATTTACAGAAAGCGATGAGGGTATAGCCGTTACAGCAAACGGTAATGTTAAGATTTCTATAATACAGAGTGAAAGAACTCAGTATACAGATGTTCACAGCAATAATCATTGGGCAACAAAATCTGTAGATTTTGTCAGTGCGCTTGGTATTATGAAAGGTATTGACGAAGACAAATTTGCCCCGGATGCGCATTTGACAAGAGCTATGCTTGTTACAATGCTTTACCGTGCAGAAGGCGAACCCGAAGTAGATGTCACAAATAGCTTTGAGGATATAGAAGATAATGCTTGGTATGAAAAAGCAGTTTTGTGGGCTAAGGAAAACGGTATTGTAAACGGTGTAACAGAAACTGAATTTTCACCGGATAGTGACATCACCCGTGAGCAGATAGCAACCATTATGCATCGCTATGCAAAGTATAAGGGCGATAATGTAGAATCAGGAGAAAATACAAATATTCTTTCTTATGATGATTCTGACAGTATTTCCGATTATGCAAAGGCTTCTTTGCAGTGGGCAAACGGAATTGGCTTGATTAATGGTAAAACAGAAAGCACATTAAATCCGCTTGACAATGCAACAAGAGCTGAAGCTGCAACAATATTTTACAGATTTGTTAAAGCGAATTTAATATCAACGCAAAACTAACCACCAAAGGCACTCCAATCGGGGTGCCTTTGGTATATCTTTACGACATATTTTTTACGATAAAATGATTCTTTTTCAATTTATAATTCAGCAGAAATAATTAAATCAAAACGGAAATGAAGTTGAATGATTTCAAACTCGTTTCCGTTTGTTTTTTTATTACATAGGAAATTGCGTCAGCAATTGCTTGTAACAACAAAATTTACCTTATAAAAAGGTGAGCGAAGCGAACGTTTAATTGACGAAGTCAATTTTGTTCTAAAGCTAATTGGGATACAAACAGGTAGAAAAAATCAGGTTATTATTAACCCGAAATTACTTAAAAGATAATTAAAATGATACGGTGGATACACTCAATATTAGGTGGAATACAGGGGTAGCATTTTGGGTTACAAATTTTTTTGCCAAAGCAACTATCCCTTATTGGCATGCAAAAATGCTTGTATTTTGAGAAAATAGGTATTGCATTTCTCTTGCAAATCGTGCATTTCGGATTACAATTGAGCAACTAAAAGGAATGAGTCCGGTGCAATACCGAACTCATTCACAAGCAAGTTAATATTTAATTTTGTCTAAACTTTGGGATTCACTTCAGTTAAAGTTTTATCTCCTGAGATTTCGATGTTAGTGTTTTTCAAGTTTACTATTAAAATTTGGATAGTCAAGATATAATAAAAATCCGAACCCTTCACCGATTGGTACAAGGTTCGGATTTCTACTGTTTGGTACGGGTGTTCTTATAGGATTTACTCACAAATGCCGTAAAATCAAGGGTTTTAGACGGTCAACATAAGCACTTATCCTCTAAAAACAAAATATTTATCCCCGAAAACATCACGATAAAGCCGTCGTGATGTTTTTAATTTACCATTCACAAGCCTTAAAAACTTTCGGCTATCTTGAATAGTATTATACCATAAATCATTCAGATAGTCAAGAAATCGGAGGACAGATATTTTATGAACAAGGACACCGGGCAACTTTGCCCCACTTGTCAAACAGGACAAGACACATATTTGCTTGACAGCAAAAATCCTTTTTGTCCGTATTTGCATTGTCATAACGGAACGAGCTGCACAATGTATAAACCCATAGAAAAACAAAATATCAAAACCGACAGCGTTAAGGAAAATTCCTAAACGCTGTTTTTTTGTACCCTTTTGTCACGGAATAGGCATTATTTACGCAAGTAAAATAAGGGATTTTAACCTCTTAAATCAAGTAGGTAATGGAAACATATTCTTATCCCTCAAAAACGGCTTCTAATGCGTGACATAAAATCAGCGAAAGGAGGATTTTTGTATGGCGGTATTCAGAATAGACAAAACCCGTGATTATACCGTAATGTCAAACCACCATTTGAGAAATACAAGCCTTTCACTCAAAGCAAAAGGTTTGTTATCTCTTATGCTTTCCCTGCCGGAGAATTGGGACTACACCACAAAAGGACTTTCCAAAATCTGCAAGGACGGCATTGACAGTATATGCAGTACGATTAAAGAGCTGGAGCAGCATGGATATATCATACGGCAGCGAGTACGAAATGAAAAGGGACAGCTTACTACGGTTGAGTACACCATTTTGGAATCACCTGAAACGGCTTCACCTAAACAGGAAAAACCTAAACGGGAAAATCCAGTTTTGGATAACCCAATCTTGGAAAATCCTGAACAGGTTTTACCTATCTTGGAAAATCCCGACCAATTAAATACTAATATATCAAATACAAAAAAATCAAATATTGATTTATCAAGTACGAATATATCAAATCCTATCCAATCAAATCCAAAAGGAAATTCGGAACGGATTGGAATGGACGAGATTGACGCATACAGAGAAATCATAAAAGAAAATATTGAGTATGATATTTTGGTAATTAACAATCCGCTTGAAAAAGTACGGATTGATGAAATCGTGGAACTCCTAACCGAAACGGTATGTACCTCAAAAGAGTATTTAACAATAGCCGGTGATGATTACCCTGCAGCACTTGTAAAAAGCAAACTCTTGAAGCTGGACAGTGAGCATATCGAGTATGTATTATCAAGCCTTCGTAAAAACACAAGCGAGGTACGAAATATCAAAAAATATATGCTTGCAGTTTTATTCAATGCTCCTACAACAATAGACAGCTTCTATTCTGCACAGGTAAATCACGACTTGTACGGTGGCTGATATGAATAAATCCGTATATAAAAAATACAGGCCGCCTTGATATTTGGCAGACCTATCCCAAACCAAAACAAAATTTGAACAGGAGGAAAATTCTCAAATGAAATTAAAAAATAAAACAAAATCGATTTTGTCGGCATTTCTTGCCGTATGTATGCTTTTAAGCATTTCCCCCGTAACAACATTTGCGGCGCAGTCAAACGAATATGTGGACCCTGCGGATAATTGGCTTTCCTCAAATAACAGGACGAATGAGCTTGATGTCAACGCAACCACAACATACGAAACGCAGTTTTGCTGTGTATGTAATATGCAGACAACAGTATTGACATACCGTGTTCCTGAATATACCCGAAGCGGTGAAACAGCACTCAATCGTGATGTAAGATATTCAGACGGTACTTGTTTAGATGAAGAAAGAAAAGGAAATCTTGACTCTGGTACTCCCGGCATAGATGCTTATTATACCGGCTACCATTGGACTAAAGCCGTTTGTCAGAACTGCGGAACGATAAACTCCGGTGACGGAATGGCAACCTATTCATTTAACAACAATGTATACTCGTTAAATCCTTGTGATAATAATTTCTTTTTACAGTTTGACAATACAACTCACGAAAAATATGATGATGAATACCATTTAACCACTCTCAAACGCGGTGAGTATTGCAAATTCTGTAAAGGTACTTATGCAAGAGCTACAAGAGGACTTGCAGACCATAATTTCACCGAACAGGTTGACGGACAGGTGGCAAACAACAGATTTTATATTGCCGAGACCTGCGACGACTGCGGATATGAAACAAGCGAATATGTTACTGCAAAAGCGGTTGTTTCTTCATACTATGGTGTTGAGGACGGCGAAGCTCATACATTAACTGTGTCAGACCTTTCGGACAGCGGTGTAAAAACATCAATCCGTTACGGAACGGACGCGGATAATTGCAATAAGACAAGCGCACCGAACTACACACAGCCGGGATATTACACCGTATATTACAAAATCAATTACAGCTATTCCGGCGAAAGTATGATTGAAAACGGCGTAAGCTATGTGCATATCCTCGCTGATGAAAGCGACGAGGGCGGCAGCAATACAATTATTGTTGTTCCTCCGGCACACGAACACGATTTCAGATACCTTGAAACTATCCCTGCATCTTGTGAAAATTTAGGTTATGAGCGTTGGCAGTGCGACGGCTGCGGTGAACTACAGAAAATGAATTACACTCCGGCAAAAGGCCATAACTACGAAGATATTACTATCAGAGAAGCAACCTGTAAACAGGGCGGCCTTAAATTAACTCTTTGTAAGGATTGCGGAGATTTTCATCAGGAAACGACACCAACAGGAAATCACAATTACCATACTACTACCCACAACGCAACTTGCCGAAGCGTCGGCTATACAGACCATATCTGCGAGGTTTGCGGAGATAATTTCGTAACGGATATAAAGCCTTTGATTTCTCACGCATACGAGCATATCACAAAAGAGCCTACTTGTGAGGATAAAGGATATACAACCTCTACTTGTGTAATGTGCGGCAGCAGTTATGTTTCAGATTATACCGAGCCCACAGGACATAATTGGGACGAGGGCACTTCCGTTACATCTTCCACTTGCGAAGCAGACGGCGTAATTGAATATGTTTGTCAGAATGAAGATTGCGGCGAAAAAATGATTAAGGCAGACGCAGCAACAGGTCATACACCGGGCGAAGCTGCAACCTGCACCGAGCCGCAAATTTGTACTGTATGTGAAACTGTTTTGGAACTTCCGACAGGACACAATCATTCAGAATCCGTAATTGCTCCTACTTGTGAAGCAATGGGATATTCCGTGTTTACTTGTGATTGCGGAGATACCTATACTGCAAATTTCACAGATAAGGCAGAACACGAATACGAAACTGAAATTACAGAGCCAACTTGTGTAAGTATGGGACATACTCATTATGATTGTGTAAATTGCGACTATGAATTTGACGCTGATTACACAGATAAGCTCCCTCACGATTACAAGGCTGATGTAACAGCTCCAAGCTGTTCCGCTTTTGGATTTACAGTTTATACTTGTGAATGTGGCGACACCTACACAAGCGATTATACCGATAAGACAGAACACAATTATAACAAACAGATTGTAGAGCCTACTTGTGAAGAACACGGCTATGCTGTATATGAGTGCCCTGATTGCGGAGCCTCCTACATTGGAGATTATACA
>JAFWWX010000393.1 GCA_017517985.1 Clostridia bacterium
CTTGTAACACCTCTTTTATTTTCTCTATACCGACCAGTCGGTCACAATTTTATTCAAAAAAAATTAAATTGTCTGCTACATAATCTGTATTATGTGGTAGACAATTTAATAAAGATGTTATTATTTTTACTTTGTCACTTTATAGAAAGCGGAATTTTACGAAAAATGCAACGACTTTTAGACCAATGATTGATGAAAATAGTCATTGGTCTGGTTTTGTTTGCTTTTTTATGTTATCTTTCAACAAAATTCATCAAATTTATCGTAATTCATTGACAATCTATGAGTTCGGTGGTATAATCTATGTGTATAATTATGTAAGTTATATTTTCTTTTACCACATAATACAGATTATGTGGATTTTTTATTTTTAGCATCGCAGAAGTCCCAGTCTTTGGATTTGTATTCTGTGTTGTTCTCCTGTTTCCATCGTATAAATCCTCGTTGTATTCACGCTTGAATGCCCAAGAATATCCGCAAGTCTTACTACATCTTTTTCTAATGAATAATAAGTCCTGGCAAACAGATGTCTCAAATTATGCGGAAACACTTTGTCTTTTGACGCGCCTGCATTTTCACATAAGTCTTTCATTAGTTTCCATATATTACTGCGATCTAATGGTTTTCCATTTTTAGTGATGAACACTGAACCCGATGATATTCTCTGCTCTTTAATATATGAGGATAACATTTTACAGAGTTGCTTTGGCAGTATTACAACTCTCATTTTTCCCTTACAGTTTATAATTGCTTCGCCTTTTCTTACGGCATCAGTTGAAATGTAACGCAATTCTGATACTCTTATGCCAGTACTGCATATCGTTTGCATAAGCATATAAAGCTTTTTATTTTGCCTTTTCTTTGCTGCAACAAGAAGTCTTTCATATTCGGCTTTAGTCAATTCCTTATCCTTGTTAGCAAATATTTGCTTCTGAATTTTAAATGTCTTCACCTTGCAGTCATACCATTCCATATACCCAAAGAAACTGTTTATTGAAGAAAGCATAGAATTAGCGCTTGCCGGAGCGTAGTTTTCAATTAAATTTTGCTTATACTCCATGACAACAATCTTTTCGACTACTCTATCGTTTAACCACTGCATAAATGCAACAACATCTCTGATATATTTTTCAAGTGTTGCTGAAGATTTTTCTTCATTAATAAGATGAGTTTTAAATTTTTGAATTAATTCATTTGTGATTCTTTTCATATTGATCAACATCCTTTCCTTATACTTATTCTACCATTTACTTGTGTTTTTCCATATTATCTCCGAAAAGGATTGTCAATATTAACGATAAATTATGTTTTGTTTGTTGCATATTAAAAGGCGATTGTAATTTCGTTATCCGAAATACAATCGCCTTCATCGTGTATTTTCTTTGATACAAGCAGTGCGTGTTTGACATTAATTATATTCAGTTGTTCTCGTATTTTCATGGCATCAACCTTTTGTTCCACCAATTTGAACACTTCCACAAACACTGCACTTTCGATGCCGTACTTGTCGCCGTACATAATGTCTTCCAATGTATACTTTGCCATTCCATCACCTCCTCGACACAAACAGTATCACAAGAATATACATAAGTCAATGAAGAATTTCCCCTAAACGCAAAAAAGAGGGTGAAACCAAGCATTCCTGCTCGGTTTCACCCTCGGTGTTTTCAAAGTTAGTTTAATTCTCTTACCATTTTTCTTTTTTGTCGGCGGATTTCATTTTCTCGTTCTCTGCATTGTCTTTTCTTAAATTCTCGTATTAATTCTCTGTATTCTTCTGTTCTCGGTATTGCAAGTTTTTCAGGCGATGACATATATAGTATAAATTCTGCTTTGGGTATATACTGTGTTGCATTTACCATAACCCCGTGCAGGATATTTTCTTTTATAAGCTCTCGTATTCTTTGAGCATTATGCCCTGATATTTGTGCGGCTATCAGAGTGGGCAGAGCATCAGGCAACTCTGCCCATCTCTTTTCAAGCCAACGGCGGAAGGCGGTGCAGTTTTCTTCGGATGCTACGAAGAAGGGGTTTGGATGTCGTTCTCCTTCGTGTGGGAACTGACCTTTGAGTTTGGCGATTAACTTTTGGTCAGTCCCCAGTCTTACAAGGAATTTTTCGGCATCTTCTTTTAGTACCAGGTACTTATGTGTTGCGTGTCCTGTGTTTATATGCGGTATCAATTTATGGTCCATAAGGAACTTCATCTTTCTTGTTGATATGTGCAGATATTGCCGTAATTGGCAACCGCTCATATACTGTTTTTCTTCCATAAAATCTTCCCTTTCCATTATTAAAGACACCCCGAACCTCGAGGTGTCTTATAGGTTTGCGTTTAACACACTATTTATTACGTTTGCACTGACAGACTTGGATGCTTTGTCAAGGTGACCGTATGTATTGGCAGTTACCTTAATATCGGCATGTCCAAGGTAGTCCGACACATGTGTAAGCGGTACTCCGTTGTTTATAAGTAAGCTTGCTACGGTATGACGAAGGTCATGGAAGCGGATATGCCTCATACCGATTTTTTCAAGCAAGAGGCTGAAGTGGTCAGTCACATAGCTTGGTTTCAGCAGATTTCCCATAGGATTGACACATACATAGTCGTCAAATTCATGGTTATAGCTTTTACCGAACATTTCTTTGTATATTTCCTGTCGCTCTTTTTGTTCCTTTAGTAGTTCATATGCCATATCAGGAATTACCATGGTTCGTTTACTCGATTTGTTCTTCATAACTTCGACCGGCACGGGAACCTTTTTTCCATTGATTTTTTTCTCAATGACCTTTGTATCAAGCAGGATACTCTTTGATTCCCAATCTATTCTCGACCATCTTACCCCTAGTGTTTCACTTCGGCGAAGCCCCATTGTACCTGAAACCATAATTGCGGTGTACATTTGGTCATCTTTTGCGAGTTCCAGAAGTTTCTGCATTTCCTCTTTTGAGTAAAATGAGCCTTGATACTCATTTTTCTTTGGTCTTGTTACCTTGTCGAAAGGGTTTGCTATTATCAGGTCATCCTTAAAGGCTTGCTTGAAAGCTTTATGCAGGATTGCGTGATAGTATATTACGGTGTTCGATTTTACCCCGAAGCTGAACAGATGCGTATAGAATTTCTCTATTTCCTTTGCCGTAATGTTGCCTATGGTAAGGTGGGGATTTTCTTCAAAATATCTTTTGATTTTACCTTCCACCATTCCGTGATAACTTACATAGGTGTTATACTGAATGTTAGGCTTAATGCGTTCTACGAATTCCTTTAAATACTCGTAAATCGGTATTTCGGAATCCGGTCTGTTCGCTCTTTCGAGCAATTCTTCATATTCTTCCTCGAAGTTTGTCACCACCTCTCTGAATCTTTTGTTTATGGTTGACTTTGGAGTCCCTTCATCAAGTCCGAGTGCTCTCCA
>JAFWWX010000394.1 GCA_017517985.1 Clostridia bacterium
GATAGCAAAAACAAAATTCCAAAACTTGGATTAATTAAAATAATCGAGGGAGCTTTGACCGCTCTGGAGGATATTGAGGAGTACCAGCTTGTAAGTTCCGGTATCGTTTTTGATGAGGAATACATATTTGTTAAACCAGGTAATTATGAGCCAAGTTTTATCTATGTTCCAAACTCTATGGAAGATAGTGAAATTGAACCATTAAAGAATTTTATACTTTCATTAATTATGGGAAGTAAGGTTGAAATTTCAACTGATAATTTTGTACAGGTGTTATTAGAAACACTCAATAATCCTGCACTAACCACAAAAGAATTAAAGAAACTGTGTGACAAATATAAGTCAGATAAACCTAAAATTGAAACAAAGAAGCCTGAGCTTGCTAAAGTTGAAACACCTCCTGTTTATCAACAACCCGTACAGACACAGCAGACACCTGTTCAGCCCGTGAATATTCCTCAGACTAATATCCAGACACCAGAAAGAAAACCGAATATTCCCGTAATGCCTAATGGTCAAATTCCGGTGGCGAAAAAGAACGATAAAAAGGAAGATAAGAAAAACAAGGCAAAAGCAGAAAATAATGAAAAAAATCCAGCTAAAACAAAATTCCTTATTTTCCAGATAGTTTTTGTTGGATTGTTTATTGCATGTATAATGAGCGGAATTCTCAATGATGCAAATGGCAATATAGATATTAAGTATTTATTTGCAATTGTTTTGGGAATTGCTGTGGTTGATTTTGTTATTTACAGAGAAATGTTTGTTAATAAGAAAGCAGATGGAGAAGATAAGAAAAAAGAATCAAAACCAGCTAAAAACACCGCAAAGAAACCTGCAGTTTCAATGCCTGGGAAAGATATTCCTGCAAGACCTGCAATGCCTGGCAAGGAAATTCCAAAAGCACCGGTTAAACCTCCTGTAAATAGTGTTACACAACAACCTGTTCAGCAGGAAACACCGGTTGTAGAGCAGCCTGTTCAGCAGGTACGGATTCCTGTTGCACAATCAATTCCGCAGCCCACATATGTAGCACCTGCACAGACACAGCAGTATGGTCAGATGTCCGATTTTGAATCTGAAGATACAGTTGTTTTGGATGATAATAATTCCGATGGTGCATATCTTGAATATTTTGAGAATGGACTTTCTACAAAAATTAAACTTACTAAAGAAAACTTTATGATAGGTAAACTTCGTGGTCAGTGTGATTTTGTTTTGAGCAATAACAAGATTAGCAAAATGCATGCGGAATTTATCACAAGAGGTACTGACTACTTTGTTAAGGATTATAACTCAACAAATGGTACATACATTAATGGAAGTAATCAGAGAATTGCAAGCAATGCAGAATATCAGATATTTAATGGAGATAGAATTACTCTTGCAAATGTAGATATGACATTTAGATGCTAAACTAAACCGAATAGGAGCTGATGCAAAATGTTTAACATTGAAATAAGCTCTCATACGGATATAGGCGATGTCAAGCAAACAAATCAGGATTGCATTTTTTCAAAGAGTGACATGATAGGCAATCATTCAGCAGGACTGTTTATTGTCGCTGATGGATGTGGCGGATTATCATATGGAGAGGAAATAAGTAATCTTGTGGTTACACATTTTTCTCGTGTATGGAATCACGAACTTAAATCATTGTTGCAGCATCACATTGTTAAAGCACATGATGTTGACGTACTTTTGGAAAAAGCAATAAGAGATATAAATGCCGGCGCGCTTACTTTCAGCCATCAGGTTGACAGCAAGGTTGGTTCGACAGTATCCCTTCTTTTGACTATTGATAACCGATTTTATATCAAAAATGTCGGGGACAGTCGTATATATCTATTACGAGACAAAAGTATTACGCAGCTAACCGAAGATCAATCTTTGGTTGCTGATATGATAAGAAATGGAGAAATAACAAGGGAAGAAGCGAAGAACTTCAAAAAGAAGAATGTTCTTACTATGTGTATAGGGGTATTTGATGAAATCAGAACATACTCCAAGAACGGTAAGATAAAAGCTGGTGATAAATTCCTTTTGTGTTGTGACGGTGTTCATAATCATATTTCGCCTGAAAAAATGATTGAAATTGTAAAGAATAAAAAAAGTCCATTTGAAAGTAAAGCTGAAGAAGTACGAAATGCTATAGAACCCGGAATGGCAAACGATAATGTATCAACTGTAATATGCAGATTTACAAAAATGAAGAAAAAACCTTCATGGAAGTGGATTCTCGCAATAGTGATTGCATTACTGATAGGGATGGCAACATGGTTGTGCTTGTCATGGGAGCACATAAATGAGCACTTAAAATGCATGATGATGGTTCCGGGTAGTCATTGCTCAATTTGTGGAGAATATATAGGTGGTTCTTCGGTAATCAATGAGGTAGAGAATGGTAATTAAGATTTTAATTTGTGCTGTGTTTCTTATTTTAATAAACATCACAGATATAAAAGGATTCAAGATAAAGAATAAAGTTGTTTTGCCAACAATTATCATCGGACTCATCTATGGACTAATATGTAATAGTTTTTTAGACAGTATATACGGATTACTTATACCACTTGTTTTATTTCCTCTCTATGCGCTAAAAATGCTCGGCGCAGGAGATGTTAAAGCACTTTGTGCTATTGGTTCCGTTTTAGGTTTTAAACTTAGTGTGATGACGATGCTGTTGACTTTTGTTTCAGGCGGAGTAATTGCACTTGGGTTTATGTTGTTCAATAAGAATTTTGTTAAGCGTTTTAAGAATTTATTTAATTATTTAAAAATGATGTTCTTTATGAAAAAGATAGAACAGTATAATTATGGCGGCGGTGAAAAAAGCTATTTCAGATTTTCTTTCGCCATAACTGCAGGAACTATATTGGCAATAGTTAATAATTACTTGTGTATAATATAAGAGGTGTTCAAAATGGATGTGAATTACTACAAACAGTACGAGCCGATATTTGGAGCTTGGAAGATAAAAAACAAGCTCGGTGAAGGTAATTTCGGTGCCGTATATGAAATTGAAAGAGAGGACTTTGGTACAACATATCACGCTGCGTTGAAGACAATTACCATTCCCAAAAATCAGGCAGAACTTGATAGTATTCTTGATGATGGAATGGATGCGACTAGTGCAGAGAGTTATCTACAACAGTTTGTTGAAAAAATTGTCAGCGAATTTGTTTTGATGTCCAAACTTAAAGGTAACAGCCATATTGTGAGTTACGAAGACCATCAGGTTATTAAGCATAAGGACGGAATTGGTTGGGATATTCTTATCCGCATGGAACTCCTGACACCGATGATGTCTTATATGAAAACAACATCCATAACTAAAAGAGATGTAATTAAGCTCGGTATTGACATGTGCCGTGCTCTTGAACTATGCCAAAAATATAATATTATACATAGAGATATTAAACCAGAAAATATCTTCATTTCCGATAGCGGTGATTTCAAACTCGGAGGCTTTGGTATTGCCAAGGAAGTTGAAAAAACACAGTCAGGACTTACAAAGACAGGAACACAGACATATATGGCTCCTGAAGTATATAAAGGTCAGCCATATGGTTCAAGTGTTGACTTGTATTCTTTGGGCGTTGTTCTTTATAGACTTTTAAACCACAACAGAGCGCCATTTATGCCACAATATCCTAGTCCGATTTCATATAGTGATAGAGAAAAGGCTCTTATCATGAGAATGGGGGGACATCACTTCCCGACACCGTCTGGTGTTGAAGAAGGATGCAGATTGGCTGAAATTGCTATGAAGGCGTGCAGCTTTAATCCGGATGACAGATATTCGAGTCCTACACAGATGCGTGAAGACCTTGAAGCAATTATGTATAGTGAAGGCGAAGGAATTTTGATGTTCCC
>JAFWWX010000395.1 GCA_017517985.1 Clostridia bacterium
AAAACAGATTTAATACAAAGCCTTTACGGGCGCACGATGAATCTCATCAAGGATAACGCCGTCAATGCTTTTGAAGCGTTCCGAAATGTAATCGCTCATGGAGTATCTGTTGTATGCTCCTTTTGCGATAAACACACGGTCGGGATTTGAGATTATCTCCTCAAGCTTTAAGAGTACCTTTTGGTCCTTTGTTTTCTCAAGGTGTCTGTGAGCAAACTGACGGTACACAAAGCCGTAACCGCCGATCTTTACCCAATCGTTATGACGGATATCGTGGTCGTCGGGATTGAGTACGCCCCAGAGAACGTGTCCGCACTCCTCGCATTTGTGATTCTGCGTTGTTTCCTTTTTGAAGTAGAACTGATCGGCGTGTACCTTATAGTGAGTACCGTCGTCGTTTATCTCCATCATAATGGGCTTTCCGCAGTAGGGACAAATGTAGCATTTCTTCACTCTTGAATACACAGCGACAGGCTTTCGCATATATCCGTCTCTTGCTCGTTCCTTTGAGAGAACGATGTACATTGTTTCCTTGCCGTTTTTGTATTCGTCATAGGCACGGTCAATGTCGGAGAGTGAATATACAACCTGTGCTTTTGTATTAGGAAGAGTTTCCTGTATCTCACGAACCCATTTCTTAGTGACGTGAGAAGGACAAAGAATTACATTAAAGCACTTCTTGCCGTTCTGATGAGCCGAGAGAGCCACAGAACCTATTTTTGTTTTACCGCTGCCGCATTCTGCAACAATAAGACCGACCTTTGATTTGTCAAGTCTACGCTTTACTGCTTCGGCTACGGCAAGCTGGGCGGGATAAAGAGTATATCCCACGTTCTTTTTCAGGTTTCCGTTAATCCTTTTTATCCTGTCGCAGATGGTTTCTCTGGACGGATCAAAGAGAGGATTAAAGGATTCCCTTATTCTATTCGCAATGGTGATGCCGTACTTGTTAAGGTACTGAGAAACGGTGGCAATGTTTTCAAAGCCGCTGTTTTTTACTGCACCGGGAATAGAAATCCTACCTATTTTGAGACCTTGATTTACAATATCCTCGATCTCTTTTTCATCATTACGCACCTCAAGCATATATGCGTCAAAGTGCACACTTGCAGAGAGCACCTCAAGCTGAACGAGTATCTTCTGTTTAAAGCATTCCTCAAGGATGTAGTCTTTGAATTCGGGAATGAGAGGTATGGATGATTTCTTATCCAGCTCGGCATAGAGAGAATCTGTATCACCTTCATCGCAGAAGATATACATCTTTCTCTTTGCCTTTGGATTTTCCACCTCCATTTGTTCCTCATCTTCCATTTCGCCGCTTTCATCGTCAAGTGCAAGCATAGTACCCTCGGCATAGATACCGTCGTGGGTAACGCTTCTTTTGTACGCATTGTGCTGTGCCCGTAAGATGATCTTGTGATTTTCCACGATTGCCTCAACACCTGCACCTTTACGCAGTGCATCAGCCATCGCTCTGACCTGTTCGGGGTATCCACCAAAACGCATTGCTACAAGGTTTCGCTCCGAGCCGCTTGCCTTATGATACACGAATGTATCGGCATAGCAACTAAGGCGAAGTCCCTGTACTGTGTCGTTATACGTTATAGGGGACAGAGTGTTCATTTCCCTCAAAACTCAGATACCTCCTTCGTTTAAGTTTTGGTTCCAACTTTTGTTTAACCTCCTTCTAAAAAATTTGTTTTCCGCAAAACTTGTTTAAGCCCTCATATGAGCCTCCTTTCCTTACTCAAAACAAAAAACACGCAAAAAGTCCCAAATAGACTTAATACGTGTTTTATATCCGAGTAAATTATTTTGTTTTCCGTAAAAATGACAAAAAGCAGGTACCGAAAATGCCCATACCTATCCCTTAGGATGGAACATACCTGTACCTGCTTAACTGCTTACCGTTTTAACTGCTTACCATTTTTACAATGACATTTTAACATATGATTTTATTGCTTTCAATGGCAGGAGTTAAAAAAGTGGGTGGTAAAATTTTTCATCAAAGAATTGTATATACAAAAAAATCTCGCCAACCTCATCACGAAAGTGACAAGATTGACGAGATAATGACCAGATATGACCAAATACTAATTATCCTTCAACATCCATCATTGTACCGATGAAGAACGGAAGATTAGTTTCACAGTCGATAAGCATATATACAAACGGTCTGTCAAGATAAACTTCCTTCGGAGGTTCCAAAGGTTCCATTGCAGATTCTGCTTTCATTTCAACAACGGTTGCTGCACCTGCCTTTGTGCCTTTGCCGTCAACGTTGATATATGTCTGATGAATAACTCGGCTGATGCAGATGTTGCCCTCTGTTGATTCTCCGAGCTTTGAAAAATCAGCAACAGTATAGTTAAATGCGTCGGCCATTCCCATTTCTTTTAAGATATCGCTCATTTCAACCTTAAACTCTGTTTCAAATTTCGGAATAGCAGTGCTTACTCTTGTCTGCTGTGCGTTTGAAAGCATTTCGTTCAGATGCTCACCGTCAAGGGTTGCAATATATTCGGAAACGGTAACATCTTCATTGGGTAGGAGGGCGGCAAAAGCATATTTGCGGTCTTTGTAGTATTTGATAAAGCCGGTAGCATTTTCGTCCTCAAGATACATACCTTCAGAGGAATACATAAGTTCTACATCACGCTTTTCTCCGTCCTCAGTTGTAAACTTTCCGTCTCTTATCTGATTTTCCTTGTAAATGTTCTGCCATTCTGCATCAAAAGCAAGTGCGTTTACGAGATACATTACAGCCTCGGGCGGAATTTCATCAAGAATATCCTTTATCATTCCGTCAGTATTATCTTCAACCCATTCGTTGATCTCTTTAAGAGTGGAATTGTCAAAGGGTGCCTTAAATATTCCTGCACCGTAGTAATCGGCATTAGTCTGGAGAAAATCCTCATTTACGGTAAATGATTCAGCATCCTTAAACCAAATAGAATTTGCAAGACTAAGCTTGTATTTTTCTTCCTCGGGTAGATTTGCCATATATCTCTTTACCCAAAAATTAAGCTGTTCTATTGGCATACCGAGAACGGCTTCCATTTGTGTAAGAGTTTCATTGTCAGCTCCGTTTGCGGTCATAGAAAGTGCCACAAGCACTGACAAAGGCGATATGAGTGTGTTTTCGCCGTCTGCAAGACTTTCCTTAAACAAACGCACCGCAAAGTCGGTTACTGCTGCATCGCTGACGTCAACAAGTTCAATGTTTTTTGCTACATCGGGATTGGGCTTAATATCGTCCATTAAATCATCTGACTGTGGTACGTCACAAGCGGTAAATACCGACAGTGCAAGGACGAGAGTAAGTATAAAAGATAATATTCGTTTCATTTTTGACTCCTTTTATCTATCCTCAATGTTTACATATTTTCTCGGTTCTTTCACATTGATGTATGCGGGACGTATAATCTTGCCGTTATTCTGTATTTCCTCTATTCTGTGGGCGCTCCAGCCTGCAATTCTTGCGATGGCAAAGATAGGCGTGTAAAGCTCATACGGGAGCTTTAGCATCTTGTATATCAAGCCCGAATAAAAGTCCACGTTGGCACTTACGCCCTTATATATCTTACGCTTTTCGCTGATGATTTCGGGAGCAAGTCTTTCAACCGCTTCATACAGTGCGTAATCCTCATCGCAGCCTTTTTCTTTGGCAAGATCTTTGGCACAGATTTTCAAAACGTCCGCTCTCGGATCGGACTTTGAATATACTGCGTGTCCCATACCGTAGATAAGACCTGCATTGTCAAACGCTTCTTTATTGAGCAGCCGCATAAGGTAATCTCTGATTTGCCCCTCGTCTGTTGTGTCAATGGATTTCTTCATATCGTCAAACATCTGAACCACCTTGATGTTTGCACCGCCGTGTCTCGGACCTTTAAGTGAGCCGAGTGCCGCCGCTATTGCAGAATAGGTATCTGTGCCGGAGGACGTGACAACGTGAGTTGTAAAGCTGGAGTTGTTACCGCCGCCGTGTTCTGCGTGAAGAACAAGAGCAAGGTCAAGCACCTCTGCCTCAAGAGGAGTAAAGTGACCGTCTTTGCGGAGAATGTGCAGGATGTTTTCTGCAGTTGACATTTCAGGCTTGGGGTATCTGATATGCAGGCTCTTGTAAAGATGGTAATGCCTGTAACCGTGATAGCCGTATACCGCAAGAAGAGGAAACATAGCAATAAGCTGTAAACTCTGTCTGAGTACATTTTCTACCGATGTGTCGTCGGGATTTTCATCGTATGAGTAAAGAGCAAGAACGCTTCTTGAAAGAATGTTCATCATATCCTTGCTGGGTGCCTTGAGTATCATATCACGGACAAAGGACTGCGGAAGACTGCGGTATTCGGCAAGTGTGGCTTTGAATTTTTCAAGCTCGTCGCTTGTGGGAAGCTCGGAAAACAAGAGAAGATATACCGCCTCCTCAAAGCCGAATCTTCCCGTTTTATGAAAGCCGTCAACAAGGTCTTCTACGTTATAGCCTCTGTAGTAAAGCTCGCCCTCGCAGGGGATTGCTTCACCGCTAGGACCTTTGGCTTTTGCTTTGATGTGAGATATTTCGGTAAGTCCCGTTACAACTCCGTTACCGTCAAGGTCACGAAGTCCGCGCATTACGTTGTGCTCCGGGTACATCTCGGGACGGATGTTGTTATTGCCGCAGGATTTTGATGCAAGCTCTTTTATATACGGTGTGATTTCTGAATATGATCTGTTCAATGGTTTTTGCCTCCTTAGTGTGTATGTGCTGTGTGTGGATTGGTGTTTCATTTAGATATATATGTTATTGATTGTTCTATTCTTGCTTCTGCAAAATCACAGAGCCGTCCTTTCCGCTGGTATAGATTATATAATTACACTCATTTCCCTGTGTGCCCTTAAATGAAAGCCCATATGTTGTAAAGTCGCCGTAGAACACAACTCCGACTACAAGAGGTTTATTCACATCAAGCTTATCAAGTGCATAAAGCTTTTCGCCCGGAACAAGCCCCTCGTCAGTAAGCTCCATAAGTGTCAGGCTTATATCAGAAAGTTCTTCGGAAGGCTGCAAAAGAAGATATTGCGTATATTCCGATTCCTCTTTAATAAAAACGTGGTGCTCAGTTTCGTTGACAGCATCCTTCGTTGTACTTTCAAGCGTTATGGGATTAAAGTAGGATGCTTTTGGATAACCGCACAAAAGCTCTGAAGTTTCGGTTGCGGATTTTTCCTCTCTGTTCTCGGAAATAAACTTCTCAACATCCTCTGTTCTTATGTCGATATAATTATCTCTGTCAGCCTTTGTGACAAGTCTAATGTACATTGGCGGAGAAACTGGAGCACCGCCGCCGATCATAAGGTCAAAGGTTTCGTCAATTTCATAAACCAGGATATAAAGCCCCGAGCCTGTATCAATGGCGTTATACATCTGAAAATCGCTCCACGTAAGCTCTTCACCCTTGTTTTCGGCAAGTCTTATCACTCTTTCAATGGTAAGGTCAAGTTTTTCATTCTTTGGCTCAAAACTGATTATTGCTTTCTTCACAATATCGTCTGCAAGCTCGGCTTCTGTTTCGATTTTTTCAGCTCCTTCAATTCTTTCAAGGTGGATATATGCGTAATGCTTTTCGTCAAGCACAAGGAGATAGTAATACTGACTTTCGATTTCCTCGACAATCTGCTCATATACTCCTTGCTTCTTTATATCCTCAAGCATTCCCTCGGGGATTTCCATTTTGAACTTTAATACCTTAAAGTTTCCGTCAATTTCACCATCGGGTACAACATGGTATACAGGAGCATAACCTTGTGAAGCTCGGCTGACTACTGATTCGGGAGGACATCCGTCACCGCAAAGGAGTATTTGATAATCTTTAAGTTCTAAAACATCCTGTGACATAGGAAGTCTGATTGAAGCAGTGCCATGTGTGGGTGTATTATCCGAACGATACACATCATCACAAAGGTAAATATCTGTCAGAAATTCATCATAATTATCCGGGTGAAGTAGTTGTCCGTCTCCGTCGTTCTGTTCTACGCTTTTGTCTGTATTATCTGGAACATCAGGCGACGTTTTATTGCAACCAACTACCGATAACAGAAGTACTGCGGCAAGCAGTATAGCAAGTATTTTCTTCATTGAAATATCCTCCTTTTTCTACTTTTCTTTAATGAAACATAGTCCGAAAATTGCGAGAAGGATTACTGTAATAGCGACGCCAACTGCTGAAACATAGCTTATTCCGAACAGTAAAGGCGAAAGCGACACGAGTGTTGCAATTCCAGATATATTCATAATAGCCGTATTTAAACCCTTGCTGTATTTGAAAATGCAAATTACCGAAAGTATCAGCAGAACACAAGTGAGCAGTGCTGTTATAAGCGGTCCGAAGTTTGCATATCCGAATGGTGTAAGGCTGAAATATGAGAAAGTTTTTCTCCATGGCTCGCCATCGGGATTGCCAAAATTAAGTACGGCACCATAAGGGAGAAGTTCGAGAATAATTGCTGAAGCTGATAATATCGGCAAAACGATTCTTTTTACTCTCATTTACTATGCCTCCTCACTCCATTACAATCCATAATGAATTACAAATTTATTTCTTCTCTCAGCTTCAATCAGTAGTTTTCTGAGTTCTGCGTATTCCGCACCATCTCCGATGACTGATAAAAATACAGAAATTGATGTGGGCGGAATAAGTGTTATTCCAATATAATTAAGTCCCTTCATAGGTATGTCGAGAGTATGACAAAAGCTATCGAAAACATCAAGTTGTTCTTGAATGCGCTCTATGTAATCATCGTCAATAGAGATACAGCCATATTTTTCGGGCTCATATTCGTCATATCGTTTTCCTCTGACGGGAGCCGTTTCCATAATTCCAAATTCGTGCTTTGCCATATATCAATCCTTTCTCGAACACTTTTCCGCATCTATAGCAAGTACAAGCATCAAAGCGCAAAGAGCATCCTGTGGATCTGCAACATCAATAACATATGTATCCGTCCAGTTCCAAAGCTGTTTTGAAACCGATGCAATTTGATGACCTGCGGAATTTAATATAGAGTAGTCCCACTCAAACCAGTCACCGTCTATATGCCAGCCGTTACAGTCTATGTTAAACTTCGGTCTGAAGAAAGAAAATTCCTTGCTGATACAACCGAGACAACTGTCTCCGAGAAACATTTCAAATTTAGGAAGCCAAGTAAGGACTCTTTCTTTTACTGTTCCGACCTCGTATCCGTTTGTGTCATAAATCTTGAGGCAGTGTCCCCACGAAAGCTGACCTTTTACATTGTAGAGTGTTTCTCCGGCTTCGTTATAAATATCGTAGCTGTCAGACCACGAGAAAAACCTTTGCTTAAATAACAGTTTCATTATTTTACTCCTTTTGTTATTGCATACCGCTGAAACATTTCAAGATTAAGTCGATTTTAATACCTATCAATGAATCTTCGGTTGGTATCTGATTTCATTTACCGAGTAAACCGTAACAAAAGCTTTTGGATCTGTCTTTTTTACAAAGTCCATAAGTTTTCTGTATTCGTGCTTATCAACGATGGTTATCAATTCTTTTCTTTTAGATTTATCATAGGCTCCTGCAATTTCATAGAGAGTAGCTCCGCTGTGAAGCTGATACAGTACGAAATCTGTGATTTCATCAAGTTTGGGAGATATTACACATACACGGCGTTTAATGTTTAGACCAAATATAAAGTGATCGACAATTATACCGCCGAAATATGTACCAAGAACACTGAGAACCACTGTTTTTGTATCGTAACAAAACATAGAAGTTAAGGCGACAACGATACCCGAAATTGAACAGGCACGCCCCAAATCCATTTTAATATATTTATTCAGTATCTTTGCAACAATATCAAGACCACCCGAGGAAGCATTTCTTGAAAACAAAATTGCCATTGCCATGCCAACCACAAGTACATAGCAAAGCACGTCAATCAACGGATCGTTCGTGAGAGACTGAAAGTTAGGGAAAATCACCTCAAATACTCCCATTGCAACCGGAACCATGATGGTAGTATATACTGTTTTGGCTCCAAATTCCGGACCAATAAGGATAAAGCCCAAAACAAGCAAAAAAATATTGATGATTAATGTAATAACAGATACAGATAACGGAATGAAGTTTCCAATTACCATTGCTAGAGCTGATGCACTTCCTACCGCAACATGGCTTGGCAGCATAAAGAAATATATTGCTGCCGCTGCTAATATTGCGCCAAAGGTAATGATACCAAAGTCTATTACAAGCTTACCAAGTTCTTTCTTTTTCATATTTTTATCTCCGTTTGATAATGGCATTATAGATTTTTAAAAGATATTTATTTTTTTAGTTATGCTGATTTACATAAAAAGGCAACGGCGGGTACAATGCATACCCGCCGTTAGTATAATTTTATCGGATTATAGAAGCGGGCAACCGTAAAAACAGTATACGCTAATATTTCTATGTATTACAAATCCTTGCCTGCATACTATTCAACATTTGAATAGCACCTACAATTTAATTACAAATAATTATATCACAAAACGCAGTTGTTATCAAGTTCTAATTGTAAAAATTAAACGGGTGATTTCCATTAAAAAGATATGCCCCTATATACCGAAAAGTATAATAGGGGCAGTGGCATCAATAGTTTAATCCTTAATGAACTTTCTTATCACAGGATATATGTCTTTGTCGCATTCGCAATAAATTGCGTTCCAATCGATATTTTGTGCCGAATGGAGTCTGTGCTGTATGTGTCCACCGAGGAGTAAAACGCACAACATTGACTTTGCAGAAAGCTCCCACGGATTTCCATGTTC
>JAFWWX010000396.1 GCA_017517985.1 Clostridia bacterium
CGCTTGAAGCTCCGCAGTATGGTAGTCGGTGAAAAAGACGACAAAGTATTTATTGCAAGCGAAGAAGCCGCTATCCGTGTAATGGAACCTGATGCTGAAAACATTTGGGCACCTGCCGGCGGAGAACCTGTTATCATCAAAATGGAGGAAGGTGTTAAGTTATGAGCGTAGAATTTATCTATCCTGAATTTGAAGTTGTAAGAAATCAGAATCGCTGTATCGGCTGCCGTGTCTGTGAAAGACAATGTGCAAATGAAGTACATACATACGATGAAGAAAACAAAATGCTCATAAGTGACGAAACCAAATGTGTAAACTGTCAGCGTTGTGTTTCTCTTTGCCCTACAAGAGCGTTAAAAATTGTTAAAAGCGACTGCACACTTCGTGAAAATGCAAACTGGCAGAATGATACCATTAAAGAAATATATAAGCAGGCTTCAAGCGGCGGTGTTCTGCTTTCATCTATGGGTAATCCCAAACCACTTCCGGTATATTGGGATAAAATCCTGATTAACGCATCTCAGGTAACAAACCCTCCTATTGATCCGCTCCGTGAACCAATGGAAACCCGTGTTTTCCTTGGCAAAAAGCCCGAAAAGATTCAGCGAGATGAAAACGGGAAGTTAAAGTGCGAGTTACCTCCTCAGCTTGAGCTTTCAATGCCGGTTATGTTCTCCGCAATGAGCTACGGTTCTATCAGCTATAACGCACATGAATCTTTGGCAAGAGCCGCTACCGAGCTTGGTATTTTATATAACACAGGAGAGGGCGGTTTGCACGAGGATTTCTATTGTTACGGAGAAAATACAATTGTTCAGGTAGCCTCCGGTCGTTTCGGTGTTCACAAGGATTACTTAGAGGCAGGTGCAGCCGTTGAAATTAAGATGGGACAAGGTGCAAAGCCGGGTATCGGCGGACATCTGCCGGGAGCAAAAATTGTCGGAGATGTATCAAGGACAAGAATGATTCCTGAAGGCAGTGATGCTATTTCTCCCGCTCCGCATCACGATATCTACTCTATCGAGGATTTAAGGCAACTTGTATTCTCTCTTAAAGAGGCAACAGAATACAAAAAGCCGATTATTGTAAAAGTTGCGGCAGTTCATAATATTGCCGCTATTGCAAGCGGTATCGCACGAAGTGGTGCTGATATTATTGCAATAGATGGTTTTCGTGGCGGCACAGGTGCCGCTCCGACTCGCATCCGTGACAATGTTGGCATCCCGATTGAGCTTGCACTTGCATCTGTTGACCAAAGGCTTCGTGATGAGGGTATCAGAAACAATGTCTCTTTAGTTGTAGGCGGTTCTATCCGCAGTGCGGCAGATGTTGTTAAGGCGATAGCATTGGGAGCAGATGCTTGCTATATTGCTACGGCGGCGCTCCTTGCTCTCGGATGTCACCTTTGCCGTACCTGTCAGACCGGCAAGTGTAATTGGGGTATCGCAACACAAAGACCTGAGCTTGTAAAAAGACTTAACCCTGATATGGGAAGCGAACGCTTAATAAATTTGATGAATGCTTGGAGACACGAGATTAAAGAGCTTATGGGCGGTATGGGTATCAACTCAATTGAATCGCTCCGTGGAAACAGATTGATGCTTCGCGGTGTCGGTCTTACCGATAAAGAGCTTTCTATCCTTGGCATTTCTCATGCAGGAGAGTGATAAAAATGAAA